>JANLFS010000136.1 GCA_024655925.1 Bacillota bacterium
AGGTGCCGTCCATGTTCCTCGGCATACCTACCACGATCTCTCCCGCACCGGTGTCCCGGGCGATCGCCGTGATCTCCTTTATGTCGTGCTCCCAGCCACGGCTCTTGAGGACCCGAAACGGTGACGCCACAAGCCCAAGCTCATCGCCGATAGCCACCCCAATCCGGACATCTCCCAGGTCGATCCCAAGACGGGTCAATCCACGCCCTCCCGCACTCTCAGATGACCTTTATGCAGAACTCGGGACAATGCGCCCCGCAGTACCCGCACAGCACGCACCTGCTTTCATCGACAATCACGCCCTGCTCTCCCATGCGTAAGGCCCCGTGACCACACGCCGCGACACAGGACCCGCATTTCGCGCACCACTCTTCGATGTGCAGTCTCTTTTCTCCTGCAGCAGTTGCTGCAGCTTCCGAAGAAACATCCTCCCCCGAAAGGATGAGCACATCCATATCGAGCTCAGCTACGGTCTTAACGCCCACCGCAATCGAGTGCACAGACTCCTTGCTGTGTACCCAACGCAGCGCGGTCGCAGCCTGGCGGAACAGGTGCCCACCCGCAAGCGCCTTCATTGTGTAGATACCTTTACCCGCAAGGTATGCGCCCTGGATTGCTTCTTCCATTTCTCGAGTGCCCCCGTCTATTATACCTATCCCGGCCATGTTGAACAGAGGGTGCACGACATCGATTTCGGGCATCTGCTGAACTGCCTGGACCACCTCTACCGTGTGGGTGGATACGCTTACCGCACGGATTGTTCCCGCTTGTCGTGCGTGGCACAGGTACTCTAGGGCTGCGGAGTGTCCCTGCAGGGTAAGCCTGGAGACTTGCTCGTGCATGCCGAAGATGTCTATGTAATCCGTGCGCAACTCGGAAAGCGCCTTCTCCACGCTCCGCCTCATGCCGTCATACGTGTAGGCGTAAGACCGGGAGGATATGATCAGCCTGTCTCTAGGGATCACCTTCAGGGCCTCTCTGATGTGAGGGTACGTCCCATATAGCTCGGCAGTGTCGAGGAAGTTGACGCCCAGCCCCCAACCTGCCTCGATGAGCCCAGCGCCTTCTCGCACTCCGATTCCCGCCTGGAGCGGACCCATCGTGAGGGTGCCGAGGCAGAGTCGGGAGACTTCGATCCCAGTGTCCCCAAGACGACGCCTCTCCACGCGGATCACCTCCCGAGCACTCGTTCGTCTGCGGCGTACCCCAATAGGGAGAGGGTGGGCATCATCATTAATGTGGCAGAGGCCACCACCCCGGAATCGTTAGCAAGCATGGCCGCGCCTGCCGAGAACAGGCAGCCCGCGAAGGCAGCATAATGAGGAAATGCGTCACGTTTGAGCCTGAGGAGAAACCCCTTCGGCCTTGCCGTGAGGACTGCGAATGCAAGAAGGAAGGTGACGAGCGCTCGTGTCCACAACGTGTACCTGAGCAGTCTGAGATTCATGTCCAGCTTTCGCAAGGCCATTGTCACGATGCTGGATCTCTCGCCGCCCTGCAAGGCCCGCCAAGCGACGCCTATGTGCGTCGCCCGCTCACTGCCTGCGTTCAACTCTATCATGCACATGCCCAGAAGCCCGCCGAGAACCAGAACGACCAGCACGGCGGAACCCAGCGTGAGCCTGCTGGCTCCGGCCCTCCTCAGACCCAGAAGACCTATTGTGCCCGCCGCGGTGAACGCTGCGATCATGCCCCCGAAGTTCGCCCCGAGAGACGGGTGGCCCAGAATGGCCGCGGCGGCCAGGGCCGCGCCGGCGGAGACCCAGATGGCTGCATCTCCCCGCCACAGTCCCGACGTTCCCACAGCAACCGCCCCGATCAACACACCCATGAACTCGTTACCGATTCCGTAGAACCTGGCTCCAATCACAGGCGAATGACCCAGCAGCGACTGGGCAAGGAGACTCCCACCGGCAAAGATGTCCACCGCAATCGCGAGAGCGGTGATAGCGGCAGCCCAGACCACTGCCCGCGCCGAGCATCTGACCATCCACAGCGTGACGGCACCCGCTGTCAGGCTGCACAGCACCAACGTGGCCAGGGCCCATCCCACCGTGTTCACGCCCACCGCGGGTTGGACCAACAAGATGAGCGGTCCAAGCGAACAAGCCACGAGGAGATAGCGAACACCTGCAGCGAACGGAAGCGGGGCCCGCGGTCCCAGCCAAGCTGATGCCACAGAAACCAGTACCGACACGATGAGAAACCCTATGAAGGTCTTGAGCACAGGAGTCCTCGCCGCGGCACTCGCAGAGATCCGCTCACTCAGCCGGGCTGCACTGCTCAGGGGGTCCTCCGCAGGAGTGCCCACAAGCATCCGTCCGTCAACAGGCCACACAGGTGTGGCTCCGAATGCAGCCACAATCGTGGGTGCTATGTCGGTGGACGCTATGAGCCCGGGCTGCCTCGTGGCCTCGCTCGAGAGCAGGCCCCTGGGAAACCCCCACCCCGCGGCGGCCGCAGGCGCGAGCGCATCCCCGGAGCCCCACACGTCGGCGGGGGCCCGCGGGGAGAGAAGAATGTAACAGGTCTCAGGGGAAGGAGATCCGATACCGCCCAGAAGTTCGTCCAGGAGTGCGTCCAGCCTTCGGTAGCATTCGAGCTTGTGCCGGGCAAGCATATCGGGCGAGAGCACCCGGGCATATCTGGCCAGCCTCGAGATGTCCCCGAAATCCACAACCACTAGCCCGGGTTCCGGTTGCGCCTTGGCCAGACGGGCCAAGGTCCCGACGTCAGATGCCAGGCCGAATGGGGCGCTTGGCTCGAGGGAGAGGACCCCCCGGCTGACCTCCCCGTGCGGGACGATCCCTCGTCGGTCCATGGCCACAAGTACACCTGGCCGCGAGAACGAATGGGAGTCGTCGGAATTCCCCACTACCGATACCAGGACTCCCGCGCGGCCCAGGGACTCCCCCAGGAATCCAGGGCTGCCCCGGTAAGGAGAGCCGGCATTCGCAAGAACGAGCTCGGCGAGGCCAGTGCAGACCACGGAGCCTGCGGGCGCAGTCACTCCGGTTCGGCGCAAGAAGACGTCATGAGCAACCTCGCCGCCAACCACGTCCTCCGCCCCGAAAGACAGGCTTGCACTTTCCGGGGCGACCATCCGCACTCCTGCCCCGATGGTGGCGCACGCGGCCTCGATGCTCCTGCCTGCCGCCACCCTGGTACTCGCCACTGCGCACGAGGAAACAGCCAGGATCCCGCGGAGAGCCGGACCGGCAAACTCCAGGATGTCCGGATAACTCAACCCGTCGGCCAGGATCAGGATGCATCTCTGGCCGACGGGTTGGCGATTCTCGGCCGACGCCCGGGGTCCCGGCCCTGCAAGCAACACAGTCACCATGGTGAGCGCAGCCAGGGCACGGGGAAACAGACTGGGCACCATCAGGATTCTCCCAAGTAGAAACGGACAAGCTCCTCGATAACCTCGTCTCGCTCGACCTTTCTTATGAGGTTGCGGGCATTCTTGTGGCTCGTGATGTAGGTCGGGTCGCCGGACAGGAGATACCCCACAAGCTGGTTGGTAGGGTTGTACCCCTTCTCGGCCAGGGCCGCCCGGACTTCGGAAAGGACTCTGCGAACGAGGCTTACCTCCTCGTCTTCACCGACAGGCTTGAACTTGATTGTCTCGTCCCACGGGCTACCCATCGTTACCACTCCTTGGCCGGTTCTAGTCTTATCCGCCCAAAGATGTCTGATGCGCGCGGACGGTCTCAACCCCCCGGGCGAGAGCCTGGTCGAGACGGGCGAGATCTCGGCCCCCTGCCATGGCGAGGTCGGCTCGACCCCCTCCTCCGCCGCCAGCTTCCCGGGCAACATCCCGGACAATAGATCCGGCATTGTAGCCTTTCTTGACCAAGTCGGGTGTAACGGCGGCGACAAAACTCACCTTGTCACCGGCGGGCCCACCGAGGAGTACAATCCCGGACCCAAGCCGCTCCCTCACACGGTCCGCCAGGTCACGTAGGGCATCGGGCTGGGCGTCCTCAACTCTCGCCGCGACGACCCGGACATCCCCGCAAGCCAGTGCTTTCTCGACCATGGTATCCACAACATCCCCGGCAAGTTTCTGGCGGAGCCTGGCAATCTCGCGCTCGGCGTCGTGCAGATCCCGCACGAGCTTGCCTACCCGGTCGGCAAGGCCGTCCTGCGGAGCCTTCAGGACCGCAGAGAGTTCCGCCGAAACAGCCTCCAACCTGCTGAGGTATTCCAGGGCGCCCATACCAGTCACGGCCTCTATGCGCCGGACACCGGAGGCTATTCCTCCTTCAGACACTATCTTGACGAGCCCAATGTCCCCAGTCCGCGCCACATGAGTGCCCCCGCACAGTTCCAGACTGATCTGCGCAGGCTCACGGCCGACACGCACCATCCTCACTTCACGGCCGTACTTCTCATCGAAGAGCGCGATCGCTCCCTGTCGCTTCGCGGTCTCGAGGTCGGTGTAAGATACATCCACCGGGACATTTGCGAGAACCCACTCGTTGACGATCCGTTCGATCTCAGCTCTCTGCTCGGGGCGGACGGGCTCGAAGTGCGAGAAGTCGAACCGGAGTCGCTCCGGGTCCACCGACGACCCCGCTTGCTGCACGTGGGACCCGAGAACCTTGCGAAGCGCCGCATGGAGCAGGTGAGTCGCTGTGTGGTTCCTCATCGTGGCGGCACGACGCCTGGGGTCAACCAGGGCGAGCACGACGTCCCCCACCCTGAACTCGCCCTCCGCCACCTCCACCCGGTGCACAACCGCGTCCCCGATCGGCTTGGACACTCCCCTGACGGACGCCCGGCTCACGACCTGCCCGTCTTTGCTCTCCTTGCTGATTTCGCCTTCGTCAGCGATCTGCCCGCCACTTTCGGCGTAGAAAGGCGTCCGGTCGAGTACAATCTCCCCGCTCTCCCCAGGTTTCAGGACGTCAACTGCATCACCGTCCGGACCTATTATCCCAGTGATCTGGCAGATGTCGGAACACTTCTCATACCCGGTGAACTCCGTCGTGAGGTGGCCGATGGCAGCCTTGTACCGGGCTGACTTCTCATCCAGGTAACTACTCTCCCCTCTCGCCGCCCTCGCCCGCTCACGCTGGTCCGCCATGGCCTGGTCGAACCCTGTCCGGTCCACAGTGAAACCGCGCTCCTCCGCCATGTCCTGGGTGAGTTCGTACGGAAATCCGTAAGTGTCATACAGTCTGAAGGCATCGGCCCCGGGGACGCACGTCCCTCCTGCCGCGCGGACCCGGGATATCACCGATTCGAGCACTGCCGAGCCTTGCTCGAGCGCGCTGCCGAACCTCTCCTCCTCAAGTTCTATGGTTCGCAGGATCCGGTCGTGCTCTCGCTCAAGTTCAGGGTAGGGCCCTTTCATCACATCGATGACCGTCTGGGCCACCTTGGGCAGAAACACGTCCCGGATCCCTATGAGTCGGCCGAACCGCGCCGCCCGCCTGATCAGCCTTCGCAGAACGTATCCACGGCCTTCATTCGTAGGCAGGATGCCGTCTGACACCATGAATGTGGAACCCCTTGCGTGGTCAGTGATAACCCGGACCGCCACGTCCACACTCTTGTCGGCCCCGTACTTGACCCCTGCTAGATCCGCGACTGAATCCCTTATGATGCTGGTCTCGTCCGTGTCGAATATGGACTCGACTCCCCGCAGAAGCGCCGCAGTGCGCTCGAGGCCCATTCCGGTGTCGATGCCACGCGTGGCGAGAGGGTGATAGTTGCCGTGCTCGTCCCGGTGAAACTGTATGAAGACGAGGTTCCATATCTCCATGAACCGGTCGCACCCGCACTCCAGATCACACCCGGGACGGCCGCACCCGGCGGACGGTCCCCGGTCCACGTGGATCTCGGAACAAGGTCCGCACGGACCCACACCTATCTCCCAGAAATTGTCGGGCTTGCCCTTGCGGACTATTCGATCCGCCGGCACGCCGATGTCTTGGTTCCATATGCGGAACGCCTCGTCGTCATCCAGGTATATGGTCACCCACAGGTCTTTTGCGTCGAAACCCAGGTTCACCGTGACGAACTCCCAGGCCCAAGCTATGGCCTCCGCCTTGAAGTAGTCACCGAACGAGAAATTCCCGAGCATCTCGAAGAACGTGGCGTGCCTGGTAGTCTTGCCAACGTTCTCGATGTCCGGGGTCCGCACGCACTTCTGGCATGTGGTCACCCGCGTGTAGTCCGGCTTCGCCGTTCCGAGGAAGAACGGCTTAAAGGGAACCATCCCTGCGGCCGTAAGCAGCAGAGTCGGATCCCCACCCGGTATCAGCGAAGCACTGGGCAGTATCTTGTGTCCCTTGGATTCGAAGAATCTCAGGTAGGCTTGTCTCAGGTCGTTGGTCTTCACCCGCACCGCACCCCGTTTCCCCGCCCGTGTCAGGCCTGTCCAGACCGGTCGATGTCTAACTCTGTACCTTACCACAACGTGGGACAGCACACAATACGACAGACCACGCGGCAGTAGTTCCGCAAATGGGCCTTGGCGTGGCGTGTTGCGAAACGTCGCGGCACAG
>JANLFS010000137.1 GCA_024655925.1 Bacillota bacterium
CTCCTATTCTCACCGGCACGAGGAGGATTCCGACTGCATGCGCCGAAGTGAAAGGCAGGCCGGCACAGGGCTGGCAGATCACGACCACGTGAAGGGGGAATGATATATGATCCACCTTGCACGTGAGGATGTTCTGCGAGGGCTTGAGCGATTCCGCAGTATCGCAAAACAGGACTTCCTCGCAAGCACCCTCACGGACAACCCGGAATTCTGGTCCACGCAGGCCAAGGCGAGGCGAGATCAGTACGATCGGCTGATTGAGATCATCGAGTCGTCCGGCGTCCCAAGAGCGGTCGAAATAGCCCTGGAGTGGTACAACGATCTACCAGTTCTCCATGACGAGCCCGAGTTCAGTCAGCCCGAGGTTCGAGGTCAGAAACAGGCACTTGAGGCGTTCTTCAAGGCCGTTGGGATAGATCGCCGCACCATACGGGATGCCCGCGGGCAGAAGCCGGCGCGCTGAGAGTGCGCGTCATTTTTCTTCCCTAAGTGGGCATGGCGTATGAGATGAAGACGCGCGACCGGGCAAGGGCTCTGGCCCTCCCCGGTCGCGCGTCACTGAAGTCGTGCCTCCCTCAGTGTATCCTGCGAACCAGCCCTACGACCTTTCCCAGGACCGTGGCTTTCTCGGTTATGAGAGCGGAGAAAGCGGGATTCTCGGGCTCCAGTCGGATGTGGCCGTCCTCGTGGAAGAACCGCTTCACGGTCGCCTCATCTTCTATCAGCGCGACGACGATATCGCCGTTGGCGGCCGCAGCCTGCCGACGGACGATGACATAGTCACCATCAAGGATCCCCGCCCCAATCATGCTCTCACCTGATACCTTGAGCATGAACACTTCCGACTCACCGGCAAAAGACCGGGGCAGGGGGAAGTACTCGTCGATATTCTCTACTGCCAGTATGGGAGCCCCAGCGGTGACACGCCCCACCACAGGGATGCTTACGACGCCCCGCGCGGGCACGGGAACCGCGTCGCCATCCATAAGCACCTCGATGGCCCTCGGCTTTACGGGATCCCTCCGGATGTGCCCTTTCCTCTCCAACGACGCCAGGTATCCGTGGACGGTTGAAGTGGACTTGAGCCCGACAGCGTGGCCGATCTCCCTCACGGACGGGGGGTAACCCCGACTCTCGGTTTCCTTGGCTATGAAAGCGAGGATCTGCTTCTCCCGCGCGGAGAGTTCGGACATCTCAATCAGCCCCCTTACCTGGCCACAGTATACCACACCTGCCAGGGGATTGCAAACACGCGTTCGACGCCGCACTCGAACACGCAGCACTTGCCGCCCGCTCCCGAACACGCGTTTCAAGCCACCCCTTGACAAAGAACACCCGTTCTGGTAGAGTTGAGACGTAATGGAACGGTTGTTCGGTCAAGTGAGGGATAGTCGCATGGGTTTCAGTACACCTGTTCGGCGCCCACGCCATGTGTCGGTTTGGACCAGGGTAGCTGTTGCGGCGGCTTCCGTGGCTGTGGTGGGGACGTTTCTGGTGTGTTTGCTCGCCCTTCGATCCTTGGCAGGCGCGGCCTGCGGCAGCAGGACGAGCGCGGCGGTCCCTGAGCCTGCCGGCGTCCAAGTCGCGGTAAGATCCGGTGACACCCTGTGGTCAATCGCGCGCAAGTTTTCCGGGGACGGCCGTGACCTACGCAGGGCAGTATACCGGATTCGGCAGGTCAACAACCTGGACACTCCAATAATCCACCCGGGGCAGTTGATCCTCATTCCGTCGAACCTCTGATGCCCGACGCTGCCGCCTCCGGCCGTGAGGCTCTTGGGCTACGCCTTTCGCCTCTCTCTGTGCGACAATCGTAGCATGCCATCCCTGGGCCGTCCCTGGGGGAAGGGAACGTCTGGAGGCAGATTCCGCCTCAGACATAACGTCGCATAATGTACATTATGTTAACTGATGCGCAGTCGCCAGAAACCCGAAGCTAGGACAGACAAGTCGCTGGCCTGTCGGTGATAGTCGTGGCCTTGGCGTTCTACTATGCGGGCTGGCTCCGCTTCTTCGCGAACGGCAGAGCCCTTGTTCTTCTCATGAACCGCTTTGGTCCGTGCCGCTGCCACTCGCAATAAGCCCGGTGATATACTTCGTCTCCGCACCGGTGTCGCTGGATTCGGTCCCGCTGATGGTAACGGCCATGGCGTTTGGCATTGGCCACGTGATCGTCAGTCGCCACGAGCACATGGCACTCCGCCGGACGCAAGGACCAGTGGCCGAGACATCCCCATGGCTATGCCCTAGCGCTAGACTACAACTGCAGCAAACTCTTGATGTAGAGCTCGAAGCACCGGCCTCGGCAGGGCTGCACTGGGAAGCAGCGCCACGAACGCCACGCGCGTCGCGTAGCACGCAACTCCCATAGCTGCAGCGTAGACTGCAAATGTGATGTCCAGAGGCCCCAGGTTCATTGCTGAAAACCTCCAACCGGGGGTGTCTCGAACCCACGAGGCTCCATCGCCATGCCCAGTAAACAAGACGTGGCGGTCCCGGCGAGTATGTACCAGTTGCCGGGCAGCATGGCTGCAAGCAATGCCGCGGCGATTCCTCCACCCAAAGCCGCCAGAAGTGTTGTCCGGTCTTTCAGCTGGAGCACCAGCAAGGCAAGGAACACCGCAACGAACGCGAAATCCAGGCCGAAACGGCCCGGGTCGGGCATCCCGAGAGACCCGCACGCCCCAGCCACGGTTCCAGCAAGCCAGCTAAGCCAAGTGGCCAGGCCAACACCGAACGCGTACCCGAGCGGAAACTGGGTCCCGCCCGTTCGCGAAATCATGAGCGCATACGATTCGTCGTTCAAGAGGTAAGCCAGGATGCACCTTGGCGCCCGCGACACGTGTCTGACTCTGGGGGCGAGCGAGAGGCCCATCAGGAGGTGCCTCAGGCTCATGACGAGCGTTGCCGAGAACACCGCGAACACGCTGGCATTGGCCCGAATCATCTCCACCGCGACGAGCTGCGCGGATCCCGAGAAGACAACGATGTCCGCGAAGATCACGTCCGCGAGGCTCATCCCACTCTGAGCTGCAACGACTCCGTAGACAAGCCCGTAGGCGGCGATGCTGAGGGCGAGCGGCGCTGAATCCCTGAGCCCTTCAACGAATAGTCCCCAGCGGTACCCACTCTCGCCAGGCGGACGATGTGAATGATTCATCGTGCTTCCATGCCTCCGTTCGCCCTCAGATCTTCTGACATTCCGGACAGATGAAAGTGCTGGCGCCGCCTGTCTTGATCTTCGTTATGACCGTGCCGCATCTCGGGCAGGGCTTGCCTTCCCGGTATCCGATGACCCAACGTTCCGGGCCACACCCCCCAGGGTTGCCGTAGAAGTCTTTCTCGTAGTAGGCCCCGCCCAGTTCGACACTGGTTCCGAGGACGCGCCTTATAGAGGCATGGAGCCGGCTTATCTCATCCTCCGACAAACTCGGGATAGCCCTATCGGGATGAATGCCAGCATCGAACAGTATGTCGTGAACGTAGGCGTTGCCTATCCCGGCGATCCTCCGCTGGTCCATGATGAACGGTTTGACGCGTCCGCGCGACCCTTGCAGCATCGTGCGAAAGGCCTCGACGGTGAATCCGGGGTCGAGCGGCGAAGGCCCAAGATCCCGGGTCAGCTCATGAGAGTCCAGGGATCCTTCAGGCACAACATGAACATGCCCGAACCACCAGAACCTTATAGAAAACCCTGATCCATCTGTGAAGTCCACCTTCACTTGGTATTTGTCGGGAGGTGGTTTACCTTCCGCGCGGAAGACTAGGTCTGCCCCCATGCCCAGGTTGATCAGGGCCATGTAGCCGGGGCGCGCCTGCATAAACAGCCACTTGCCGCGGTTAGTCACCTCCCCTACCCTCTTACCAGATAATGTATTCCGCAGATCCTCGGGCTGCACATTCAAGCACTTGGGCTGAACTGCGGAGACCTCGGCAATCTCCTTTCCGCCGATCTCTCGGGTCATTTGGCGCGACAAGACGATGAGCTCAGGCAACTCAGGCACGAGAGGATCGCCTCCTCATTCTCATTGATGCCGGCGTAAGTAACCTCCCGCCCCGCTGAACGCGGGGCGGGAGGTCATCCGCGACGATCCACGATGCTATTTCTTCGCTACTGCGTCACCCACTTGAACAGGCGAGGTAACAGACTCAAACATACCTACTGCGGCGTTGGGATCAACACTAACGATCTTTATAACCCCTACAGGTACGCGGACTGGCTCAGCCACGCCTGCAACCACCATGACCCTGAAGACATCGAAGTATTGGTTCTTCATCACACCCGCGTTTGACCCGATGTTGATGATCACGCCGTTTGGGATAAGCCCAGCGACGAATCCGGTGAGCGCGGGGCGATAAGCATCCATGGTGAGTCTCATGGAGGCGGCGTTGATCTTCCCGACCGCATCCTCCGCGAATGCGTTCACTGCCTTTTCCACGCTTTTGCCGACGGTGCTATCTTTGAATTCCTTTGCCGAGAAGGAGATGCCTCTGTATGTATTGAGCGAAAAGGATAGTCCGGTCTCTTCTCCCTCTCCGACAATGGAGCCAAGTATCTCGCCGGTCTGCGCATCTACAACTCTCCCGCTCAGTTTGGTTCTGGCCTTGGAGCCGCCGAGCCCTACCCCACCTATCTTGATCCCGCCCGTGCTTGCGAAGTTGAACTCGGTGACGGTACCGTATACTAGGACCCTTGCACCGAGCAGTTTCCCGATCTCAACGGCGCTGCTCTCATCCACGCGCCCCGACTGGCCGAAATCCTGCTCCCCCAGGACCTGAGTGATACGGGACCTCTCCACAATCCGGTATTGCCCTTTGCCCACCAGGGCATCAGTCACCAGCGCAGTCACGCCACCGGACACGTCCCAGTTCCAGGTCCACCACTTGTACACATCCCCCATCTTGAAATCCAGGACTGCGACGGTGATCCGGTTGTCCGGTTGCGCTGCCGCCGGGCAGGCAATGAACGCGCCGAGAGTCAGAGACGCCGTTATCACGAGAGTAAGAAGGCGTCTCACGAACCATGAGGACTCACGCACCATCGATCTTTCGCTCCCTTCAGAATAGACGAATTGCCCTGGCCGGGGATCATGTCGTTTCGAGGTCAGCCGGGGCCACGGTGGCCAGCAATCAGTGACACGTACTGCACGACCCGCCGCCGCATGACGCACAGGCTGACCTGCCCCCACCGGTCGAGGACTTGAACCCGGAACCGCTCCTGTACCCGAAGGTCGAGAACAGCTTCTCAACGTCTGAGCCACCGCAGTCTGGACAGGCCACAGATGACGGACCGCACACTAGCTCTTCGAACTTACGTCCACACTTCTTGCATCGAAACTCGAATATGGGCATTCAAGAGACCTCCCTGAAGACCGCGAACATGAGGTGTCACAAGGTTGCGCAGACATCAAACCAGGTCAAGCAAGGACTGCATCATTTCGGCGTTCGTGGCGGCCTGCCCCGCATGGCAGTTGTTGAACAGAACGAAAGTCCTGCTCTCCTTCGTGTCCAACTGCCGAATCTTGGGCACCCATTCGGATAGCTCATTCTCAGAGTACATGTAATTGTACCTTTCCCACGCCTCCTTGTGGTTCCACCACGACCGCGCGTTGCGGCCATGAAACCGCACATACGCTATCTCTGAAGTCCTCACAGCGAGCGGAGGAAACAGTCCTCGCAATCTCGGTTCATCCACGCAGCAGAATCCGAAACCTTCTCGTCTCAGAAGGCCGAACGTATCCTCTGAGACCCATTCGACGTTTCGGAATTCTATCACGGCAGGCAACCCTGCCATCAGATCCCTGAGGCGCACCAGGTAGTCCTCGTTCGTGCGGTTGCGTCGGAAGCCCCACGGGAACTGCAACAAGACACACCCAAGCTTGCCGGCATCAGTCATGGGGGCGACCGCCTCACGGAAGCGTGCGAAAACCAGAGTGAGTTCGGCCCCGTCTTCAGGCACCTGGTGAGTCATGCTCTTGTGTGCCTTCACGCAAAATGTAAACCCTTCTGGGGTCTTTCGCTCCAGGCCCTCCATGGTTCGGATTCCGGGCATCTGGTAGTAGCTGAAGTCCAGTTCAACCAGTGGAAACCTGTTTGCGTAGAACGCTAGCATCTCCCGGTCGGTGATCCCCTCGGGGTAGAACACTCCCCGCCAATCCTTGTAGCTGAACCCGGATGTTCCGACCGCTATCAGCTGGAATCACCTCCAAGCAGCCTGAAGATGAGCTCGACGAAGCCGTCAGTGAAAGACAAGCCCTCCGGCGGCCTGGAGAACAGGCCGACGTCACTCACTTCGTGCACAGCGCTGGGTTCGCCCCTGGACTCAACG
>JANLFS010000138.1 GCA_024655925.1 Bacillota bacterium
GATCAAGGGCAGCTCCAGCCTGGGGAGGTCGACAGCCCCGGCACCCGCAGGGGAACATGCAAGAAGGACCCACACGATCATGCCAGCGAGCGCAGGGTACAGAAGTCTTCTCACTTTGGACACAGATGGCTCCCCCCCTTCTCAAATCTTTGAGCCGTGCGATTACGGTCACCGATCTGGGCCGGGCCTCCGAAGAGAGCCCCAGTTATGGCCTCCGCAGAACGACGCGTCATCTCGACAAGTTCGGGTATCCGCCCCGGCGTGAAGTCGCTGCTAGGTCCGCTCACACTCAGCGACGCCACCACCTCCCCGATCCTTCCCCTCACTGCAACTCCCAGCGCGGCAACGCCCGGGTCAAGCTCCCCGAAACTCAGGGCGTACCCCCGCTGCCTCGTGAGCGCCAGCTCCTCGAGCAGCAGATCTCCGCTGACGAACGTGTTTTCAGTGAACCTGGTCAGGCCGTTTCGGATTACTCGATCCACTTCCTCAGGAGGCATATGTGCCAGAAGGACGCGCGCGGAGGCCCCGGCGTGCAATGGGCTCCTCCTCCCGACTTCGAACGTGACTTTGAGAGGCCCCGGACTATCCACCCGCCCGATGCATACCGCCTGCCCATCCTCCTCCATGGTCAAGAAGACGGACGTGGAGGTGAGCCTGGACAGCTCCTGCATGACGGGCGTGGCGACTCTTCTGATCTCCTCACCAGGCAAGACCAAGGCCCCCAAATCGAAGACCGCGTACCCCAGGCGAAACCGCCTGTCTTCCGGGTTCTGCTTCAGGAAGCCCCTCGACACGAGAGTGATGACACACCGCCGCACGATACTCTTGTGGATCCCAAGTTCTGCTGAGAGTTCAGCCACACTCCACTCACGCCTTTGAGGCGTGAAGCACAGCAAGATGTCCAGAATTCGCCCAGCAGACTGAAGGGCTTCAGGTTCGGAGACACGTACCTCTCTAGGAAGACTCATGTTCTCGGGCGTCAGTGGCCCCGTCTGGCCGGAACCTCCGCCCATCTCACTCCTTTCCACGGTAGTGAGTGGTTCGCTGAGCGAATCATGGATTCTTTGAGCGATACACAGGTATTCTCCATCGGGCCGCGGATTCCTGCCGGGTGGGGAAAAATGCGACACTTTCCGCTGCGACCGCGGCAACGTGACACAGCGCCGTGCGGCGGATCGCACGGCGCTGGCTCCTGCTTTCGTCCTATTCTCGTCTTGATCTCACCTTGCGCTGCACATCCCTCACACCCGGCGAATCAAGCTTCCCGCCAGCTTCCCGTAGCCGTCCCCTCGGGTCGTCGGCCCAAGGAGTCCTACACAAACCCGCCCCGCGCGGCTATGTCCCACACCGTCTCCACCGCGCCGTTTCTGATTCCGTAGTAGGTGTCGTGCAGGTTTATCGTGGTGCAGCAGTGGGATGGTATGAGCTCCACCTTGTCTCCAGCCTTGAGATCCCGGGAGGGGTTGTTCAGATCGACTTTGGCATGCTCTTCCGACAGGTGGGAGATCTCAGCGCCCGTGATTTCTTTGATCGTCGGCATGCCGAACTCCTTGGTGATCCCCTTGAGACCAACGTCGAGAACGGCTCTATCCTTTGTGGGTCTGCTGATAACAGTGGCCAGGAGCGTAAGCGCTTGCTCGAATCGAAGACCTTCAACGGCCTGGTATTTGGTGTCCATCATGATGTAGGATCCGGCCTGGATCTCGGTAATGCCCGGACACGTCCCTGCGATATCGTAGGTTCCTGTTCCGCCCGCGCTCACGATCTCCACCGGCATGCCGCTTCCAACGATGGCGTCCCTCGTCTCCACGAGCAGGTGATTGGCTTTCGACGCCTCGGCTCTCCGCTTCTCGAGGTCGGGTATGTAGACGGTGTGCCCTTCGTAACCCATGATGCCTCTGAAGCGCAGCCCCGGGAGTGTGGAAAGTGCACGCGCCAGTCTCACAGAGTCATCGAGCGAGCGCGTGCCCGAACGGGTCATGCCCACATCCACCTCAATGATGGTGTTCAAAGTGGTCTTGCACGCGGAGGCGGCGTCGGAAAGATCCTGAGCGTTCTGCATGTTGTCTACCGCCACGATGATGTCTGTGTGCCTCGTAAGGCCCATCAGCCGCAGGATCTTGGATTCCCCGATTATCTGGTTTGCGATGAGGATGTCCCTTATGCCCGCCTTGGCCATGACCTCGGCCTCGCTGAGTTTGGCGCAGGTGATCCCGTGCGCACCTGCGGCAATCTGCTTGTGCGCTATGATAGGGGTCTTATGGGTTTTGGCGTGCGGCCTCAGGTTCGCGGTAACCCCCTCGAAGAACCTAGCCATGCGCTCTATGTTCGCTTCGAATTTGTCCAAGTCGATCAAGAGTGCAGGGGTCTCGATCTCGTCGATTGGAGCCCCCACCCGGGTGGTATTAAAGGCCATGCATCTCACGCTCCGATCTCCCGATCTGGCATATTGCCGATAACGGTTTGTAGAACTCTGCGAGAATGCACCAAGAGTGCCACTTGAGACTAATGCAGGCGCGCACGTACCGGGTATTCTATGTGTCAGCAGAAAGTCTTTCTTGTGTGTTTCTCTACATCTCTCTTAGGCAAACCCGCGAAGTTCGCTCCGACTCGCCGCCGACAGACGAATAGGTGAACCGGTTTCCCCAGCACAGACGCGATCTCATCGCACGCGCCCATGCCAGGAGGTGGTTCACCTGTGAACGCCACAGTGCGTCAAGCGGGCAAACGCGGTGACCGACTGAGTGACCACACTTTCGCTCTGCCCCGTTCTTGGACACATCATCGATATACAGAACGCGGCGCGCGGTAAGTCGGGAGGGTGGCTCAGTCGTCGGCGTCGCTCCCCTCCTGCGCCATCTTCCATGCCTCATAGCCTCCTGAGATGTGGCGGACGTTCTCGAATCCGCGCTGCGTCAAGATGCGTGAAGCGATGTAGGAGCGATAACCTGCCGCGCAGTACGCAATGATGTCTTTGAAAGGATTCAGTTCTTCCAGGTGGTCGCGGAGCTGGTCCACCGGCGTCAGTGTGGCGCCTTCGATGACCCCGGCCTCGGCCTCACGCTGGGTGCGAACGTCCAGGAGCTGCACATCCCCCTCCCGGAGCGCCTTCGCGGCCTCCTGCGGGGAGATGGCCTCGACTTCACCCCGGAGGATATTAGCGGCAGTGAACCCCGCGATGTTCACTGGGTCTTTGGCAGACGAATACGGCGGCGCATACGAAAGGTCCAGGTCTTCTAGGTCGAATACAGTCATCCGCGCCCACATGGCTGTGGAAAGCACATCGATTCTCTTGTCGACTCCCCCTTGCCCGGTCACCTCGGCCCCGAGAATGCGGCCCGTGGGCTTTTCTGCGATGAGCTTTATGGTGAGCGGCCTCGGACCCGGGTAGTAACCCGCATGGTGCAGGGAATGCGTGAACGAGACGAAATGGGCCAGGCGTTCGTCCCGCGCTTCTCGTTCGGTGAGCCCCGCCTTCGCCACGACGACATCGTACACCTTCACTACCATTGCGCCGAGAGTCCCGTGGTAGTGCAGATTTCCGCCCGCCGCGTTGGCCCCAGCCACTCGAGCCTGCTTGTTCGCAGGACCCGCAAGCGGAACCCGCGTCGGCTTGCCGGTTATCCTGTTGTTGACCTCGCAGATGTCCCCCGCTGCGTAGATGTCCGGGGCGCTCGTCTGCATCCGCGAGTTCACCACGAGTCCCCCAGTAGGCCCCACTTGCAGGCCCGCCCTTCTCGCAAGGTCGAGCCTGGGCCTTACGCCTACCGCCGCCACCACCAAATCGCACTCAACAGCGGTCCCCGATTGGAGGTGGACAGTGAGCTGCTTCTCGCTCTCGTCGATCCGCGCCACCCTCTCGCTCACCAGCACCCAAACGCCCTTCCTGGCAAGTTCGCGGCTGACCCCTGAGACCATCTCCGGATCGAAAGTCGGGAGAAGCTGGTCCTTTGCCTCGACAAGGGTGACTTCCAGGCCCCTCTCGAGCAGCGCCTCGGCGCCTTCGAGGCCGATGAACCCGCCACCGATCACAACCGCCCGCGCAGGACCCGTTTCCTCCACGAACGAGCGGAGACGATCTGCCTCAGCGATGGAAAGAAGGTTGAAGACCTTCGGCGAAGAGCCGCCGGGAACGCCGAGATCGATCGCCTCGCTTCCCGTGGCGAGAATCAGCCTGTCGTACCGTTCCTCCATGACCTTTCCCGTGGCAAGCTCCCGGACTGTCACCGTTTTCTTGCCGCGGTCGATCTCCGTCACATCGTGACCCGTCCGGACGTCAATGGCGAACCTCGATGCAAGCCTGGACGGGGGCGTCACGAACAGCTCAGACCGGTCTGAGATGACCCCGCCAACGTAGTACGGCAACCCGCAGTTTGCCCAGGAGACATCGGCTGTTCTCTCGAACATGACGATCTCGGCCTGCTCGTTTACCCTTCTGGCCTTCACTGCGGCCCCGGCCCCGCCCGCTGCCCCTCCAACCACGAGAATCCGTGTGCTCATCCATTCATCCTCCTGAGTAGCCTCGTCAACCGGGGCAATACGATGTTGAGAAGGCACATGAACTTCACTGAACTGAACAATGCAACGCCCGTTGCTCGACAATCAGTCTTCCCAAGATCGCCTGTCCAACTGTGGGCAAAACGCCAGGCTCGACGATGCCAAGCCGCACGAGGATTGCGCGCTAGACTGCGGCGCCGGGCTTACCCGGAGGACCTGAGAGCCTTGCCCCGGCGATAGCCTGCGCCGCTTGAAGCTCGGCTTCGGTGTTCACGTTGAAGAAGCTCAGGGCGTCCGGATCGTAGACGCGCCACACACTCTCATCCATATATGAAGTGCGGACTAGCCCGAACACCGCCCTTACATCCCGCTTGCCGGCGGCGACCAATGCTCTGATGGGCTCAACGCAGGTTTTCGAGTATGCGGCGCACAGGGGTTCCAGCTCGCCTGTGTCGGCCCAGCGGGGAACTACGATCTCAGATGTGGAATCCAGACTGGCCAAGGCGGAGAGCAGGGGCGCCGACAGAAACGGCATGTCGCACCCTACCACGATGCATCGATCCGTGGGCGCGGCGTCCAGGCCCGCCCACAGCCCTGCCAAAGGCCCTATGCCGGTGAGGACGTCCATAACGATCACAGGGTCTCGCCCCGCGACCTGACGCAGCGTTTTGGCTTCGTTTTCGCCCGAAGCCACGATGACCACGTGGGAAGCAACTATGGAGACACTGTCTAGAACCCATGCTAGGAGAGGCCTGCCACATAGGTCTAAGAGGGCCTTGTTGCATCCTATCCGCGATCCCGCTCCCCCCGCCAACACAATGGCTGTGGGGTCAACCTGCGTCGCCGCGCCGTGATGAACGCCCCTTCTCATGATGCAGCTAGAAGCGATCCGCCGGCTGGGTTGCCGGCTCCGCCCTGCGGTGCATTAAGGTAGTGGAGGCCTGCTGGGTGGGCATCACCACCACTTCCGAGATGTCCACATGCGCGGGCCTAGTCACGCAGAAGACGATGATGTCGGCGATGTCCTCTGCGGTCAGGCAGTCTACGCCGCGGTAGGCGTCCCGGGCGCGAGCCTCGTCCCCCCGCCAACGAACCAGTTGAAACTCTGTCTTGGTCATGCCCGGCTCGATGAGGGTCACCCTGATCGAAGTCCCGTTCAGGTCGAGCCGCATCGCCTCAGACAACGCCCTCACAGCGTGCTTGCTTGCACAGTAGACGCTGCCTCCGGGGTACGCCTGAATCCCTGCGATTGAGCCGAGGTTCACGATATGGCCCCGGTCCCTCTGCCTCATGCCGGGAAGGACGAGCCTCGTAACATATAGAAGGCCCTTGACGTTAGTGTCGATCATCTCATCCCAGTCGGCCACGTCCGCCCCGTATACCGGATCGAGGCGGCGGCTCAGGCCCGCATTGTTGACCAGTATGTCGATTTCGCTCCAGTCGGCGGGAAGACCGTCTATGGCATCGCGCACTCCCTGATAGTCAGTCACGTCCAGGCGCAGCGGGAGCACCTCGGCCTTTCCGTTCTCCATGAGCTCCTGAGCGAGCCTCTCCAGGCGGTCCAACCTGCGCGCCCCGGCTATCACACGGGCGCCCAAAGAAGCGAAAGCCCTGACGCACGCCTCCCCGATGCCCGCGCTGGCTCCTGTCACCAGGACTGTCTTACCATCAAGCGAGATCATCTCAGTCCACCGTCCTCCTCTTCATAGACATATCTCCCATGGGAGCTGTCCGCAAGGTTCCTGCTTCGTCCACAGGCGCCG
>JANLFS010000139.1 GCA_024655925.1 Bacillota bacterium
CGTTAGCGCGGTCAACATGGCTGTATGGAATCGGCGTCCGGCGAATGGGGTAATCCATCACTCCGACCATGGCGCGCAGTACACTTCTCTGGTCTTCACTACCAGGCTCCGGGAGGCAGGGATCATCGGTTCGATGGGATCGGTCGGTGACGCGTTGGACAACGCAGTAGCGGAGAGTTTCTTCGCCACGCTGCAGACAGAATTGCTTGACAGGGGAGCCTGGCAAACGCGGTCCAATCTCAAGTCGGCCATCTTCGAGTACATCGAGGCCTTCTACAACCGCCGCCGGCGTCATTCAGCTCTGGAGTATCTCACCCCGCTCGAGTTCGAAGGGAGGTGGCGCGCCGGGCAGAAACAAGTATCTGCAGCCTGAAAACCAAAGCCTGACGGTGTCCACCAAACCGGGGTAACTCCAACGGGTCGCGGAGACGAAGACCGGAAAGCTGTGGAGGTATCAGCGCCGGCATCTGGAGATGATGCACGCGATCGAGTTTGGGAGCAACGCCACACGGGTCATGCAGAGAACGGAAACGACGGCCATCCAGAAGCAATTGTTTGCGGCTGTCGGTATACAAGAACCCCCTCGCATACTGGACTTATACTCTCCCGCCAAGGCCTAACACGTAGATACACGCCCACTTTCTACCATATCCCGCCGATACTTGGCTCCGTTGCTCTTCCGGCACTGTATCTACCTAGCGGGTGTCGAACTCGGGCCTATCTCATTGCCTTCATCGACGACTACTCGAGGTTTGTACCGCATGCCGAGTACTACTTCGAGGAGCGCCGCCCAAAACTCGAAGACGCCCTGAAGAAAGCAGTGCTGAAGTACGGAATCCCCAGCCGCCTTTACTGCGACAACGGCGCGATATACTCCGGCCAGCACCTTGAGCGAATCGCAGGGGAACTCGGGTTCCACCTCATACACTCACGGCCCGGCAAACCACAGGGGCGCGGCAAAGTCGAGAAGTTTTATGCGGAGTTCCGCATTATGCGGAGTTGCTAACGGGATTGCCTGGCGAAACAGCCGGAAGGTCATCGCTTAGTTTGCATAATCGAGTATGATCTTTTCATCCTTAGATCTTAGAGGAGGAAGACATCATGCTCGAAAGCGCGAACGTCCCCACCCAGGGAGTCCCGTGCGAACAGGTGCTGGCAGACTTCCACGTATACCTGGCTGAAACCAAAGGAGTACGGCAGGGCACTCAACGTGTCTATGTTCGCCATGTTCGGGAGTTCCTCAATTCGGAGTTTCGGTTTGGAATCATGTTCAATCAGGAGTTGAGTGGTCGCGTTGTTTTCCGGTACATAACTGAACATGCATCCCGTGGCAGAGTCGTCGCGACTAAACTGGCGACTACAGCACTCCGCAGTTTCATCAGGTATCTGGTGATCCGGGGCAAGTGCGATGCTTCTTTGATCAACTCAGTGCCTCCGGTTTGCAACCGCAAACTGTCACGTATCCCTACAGTCCTTTCCAAGGCACAAGTGGACGCAATACTGGCTAGTTTCGACCGCACCACGCCGCTCGGGCTCAGAAACTATGCAATCGTTTTGTGCCTTGCCCATCTCGGGCTTCGATCCGGCGATGTTGTTCATCTCACACTGGATGATGTCAACTGGCGCTCTGGAACCCTCCGTGTTCAAGGCGAGAAGAGCCGACGCGCTAGCGTGATGCCAGTGCCGTATGAAGTGGGCTCCGCCATTGCGGCCTATGTTCTAAAAGGGCGCCCCATAACAAGAGAGCGCAGGATATTCGTCAGCCACGCACGGGGATCTCAAAAGGGTATGCCGGTTACAAGCTCAGCCATCTGGCCGATTGTTCACAAAGCGGCAAAACGCTGTGAGATTGACACTACACGAGTAGGCGCACATACTCTTCGGCACACCTTTGCCAGTCATATGCTGCAAAATGGTGTGGAATTGAAACAGATCGCGGACGTTCTTGGCCATCGCAGTCTGAACGCGACGTTTTTGTACACCAAGGTGGACCTACGGCGTCTTTCCGAGGTCACGCAGCCGTGGCCGGTGGTGAAACCATGAGTGCAGCAATGCTTGATGCGGTAAATGAGTACCTCGCGACCAGACGCGCATTGGGGTATCAGCTCCTGGTTGAAGGGGAAGAATTGCGCCGGTTCGCAGAATATGCGGATCGGATAGGACACCATGGCCCGATCACGACCGAACTAGCGGTGAACTGGGCCAAACTCCCTAAAGATGCCCATCCCTTGTATTGGGCACGCCGGCTCGACATGGTCCGCCGCCTGGCTACATACCAAGTCATGAACCAGCCTGAGACCCAGATCCCGCCAAGAGGCCTTCTAGGCCCATCGTATCGCCGGGTGGCGCCTCATATCTATACCCCCGAAGAGATCAAGGCCCTGATACAGCAGGCATCCAGGCTGGGACCTAATGGCGGTTTGCGTCCACACACATACCAGACTCTTTTCGGACTTCTATTCTGTACTGGACTGCGAGTCTCCGAGGCCTTAAGGCTGACAATCTCGCACGTCGACCTACAGAAGGGCATTCTGACGGTTGTAGGCACCAAGTTCCACAAATCGCGCCTTGTGCCGCTACATGCCACAACTGTGGAGGCGCTGCGCGATTATGCTCTCCATCGCCAGATTCACCTGCCTAACGCTGTCAGTATGAATTTCTTTCTTACGGAAAAGGGCACTGCCCTCAAATACCACAAGACGTTGCTGACGTTCATTGAACTCAGAAAACACCTGGGCTGGTCTGAGCTTGACAGGCCACCGCGGATTCACGATCTCAGACACACATTCGCAGTTACAACCCTGTTGAACTGGTACAGGCATGGGGAGGACATTGGAAACAAGGTGGCAACACTAGCCACGTACCTTGGCCATGTCCACGTATCCGACACCTACTGGTATCTTAGTGCCGTACCAGAACTCCTGGCGGCAGCCGGTTCTCGTTTTGAAGCGTACCTTATGGATCCCGGTGACGAGGAGAGAGAACATGGCCACGACAACTAGCCCTCCTTCGTTTCCCAGGCTGGTACAGGAGTTCTTCTCCGTCTATCTCTTGGAGCAGCATAACGCCAGCCAGCATACGATAGCCAGCTACCGCGATACCTTTAGACTCTTGCTTCAATACTCGGCTAAACGGTTGGGCAAGAAACCCTCGGATCTAACACTAACCGACCTTGACGCATCGCTTGTGCTGGGCTTTCTCGATCACCTGGAGACCGAACGCGGCAACTCCGTAGCAAGCCGAAACGCGAGACTTGCAGCCATACGCTCCTTCCTCAACTACGCGGGGTTTCGTGACCCCTCAGCTCTTGCAGGCGTCCAACGTGTTAGAGCAATCCCGAACAAACGATACGACAGGCTACTGCTTGGTTTCCTCTCCCGGGAGGAAATGCAGGCTATACTGGACGCGCCAGACTGCTCCACTTGGAGCGGCCAGCGGGATCACGCTATGCTGGCGACATTCTACAACACCGGGGCAAGGGTCTCGGAGGTAGTTTCGCTGCAAGTAAAGGATGTGGACCTTGAACATCGCAGGTGCATTCAGATTGTCGGTAAAGGAAGAAAGCAACGGCAAGTTCCTCTATGGAAATCCACCGTGGGAATCCTCAAGAGTTGGAGAAGGCAATTACCGAACAACGAGAGCGCACCGTTATTCCCCAATCGGTTCGGACAGCCGATGACGCGCTCTGGGGTTGAGAGCCGGCTAAACGAGGCTGTACGAACGGCAAGAGAGCGTCAACCGTCACTCGATGGAAGGAAAATCTCACCTCACACCCTCCGTCACACCACTGCAATGCACTTGCTTCAGTCGGGCGTGGATATTACGGTGATAGCTCTCTGGCTGGGACACGAGAGTATTGAGACAACACACCGCTACATCGAAGCCGACCTGGAAATGAAACGAAAGGCACTGGAGACTGTCTCAGAACCGGTTATCCCAAGGCATTCGTATCAGCCTCCAGATCGTCTACTGGCGTTTCTTGAATCGCTCTGATTATGCACAGATGCCGACCAACACTAACCGCTACACGCCAGCACGATACGAGTTCCCATCCGCCATGGGTGGGAACTCGGCATAATGTGGAACTCGGCATAAAACTTCTTATGCTGAGCTCAGCATAAGAAGTTCTTTCAGTACGTGGACCGAAGTTTCAAACCGGAGGCCTACGCGCTGATCGCCTCCGGGAAGATCTCCATACTCCAGCAACTGAACGAGTACTTCTGGGCGTGGCTGGAGGTAGCGTACCACCGGAAGGTCCACGGGGTCTTGAAACAAACCCCGAAAGACCGCTTCGAATCAGACTCGACCCCCCTGAGGAGGCTCGACCCGTTCAAGGTCCGCCAGGCCTTTCTTTGGCAGGAGAAACGCCGAGTCGACAAGACGGGGTGCTTCACGCTTGACGGGAACACCTACGAGGTGAGCGCGGCGCTCGCGCGCAGGACGATCACCGTCCGCTACGACCCGTATGACCTCTCCCTTGTCCAGGTATGGCTCGGGAATGAGCAATATCCCGACGCTCAGCCCCTTGACCTGCAGAGAACACGACGCCGCGAGGTAAGTCAGCCTACGCCGGTCGCTGCCACGCCGCCCGTGAGCATGAGCCTCCTCGAACTGGCAAAGCGCCAGTACGAAGAAGAGAGACGTCAGAAACTCGGCGGGATGCGCTTCCCACGCCTCGAGGAGGAGAAAACACAATGATCCAGCGTTACTTCGGCCTGAAGAGTCTACCGTTCGACCGGGCCCTTCCACCGGCGGACCTCTACGTCAGCCAGGGCTGGCAGGAACTCTCCGCCAGGCTGGATTACATAGTCAGGTCCCGCGCTCTCGGCGTCATCACCGGAGAGATAGGAGCCGGAAAGTCAACAGCCATACGCGCCCTGGCTGCAAGGCTCGACCCCGTCCGCCACCCATTCCTCTACATCGCCGACTCCGGCCTCGAGCCCGGGGGATTCTACAGGGAGGTGTTGGCGCAGTTCGGCATCACTCCTGCATTTCACCGGAGAGATACTCGTCGCCAGTTCAGCCATGCCTTCCTCGACGCCTACGAGAACCAGGGAAAACAGCCTGTGCTTGTCGTCGACGAGGCCCACCTGCTATCGCCCTCGATGATGGCGGAGGTACGGTTCATAGTGAACTTCAGGTTCGATTCGCTGTCCCCATTCGCCCTCATCCTGGTGGGCCAGCCCGAACTCCGGGCCACTTTGCGCCTCCGTACCTTCGAGGTCATACGGCAGCGTGTAGGCGTGCGCTACCACCTCTCCGGACTCCAGGAACCTGAAACCAAAGCCTACATCGAACACTCTCTCAAATACGCAGGCGCCACCCGGCCGCTGTTCACCGACGCGGCTATCTCCCAGATCCACACGATCACGCGCGGAATCCCAAGGCTGATAAACACCCTCGCCACCGCCTGCCTGCTCGATGTATGCAGCCAGGGCGGCCAGGTGGCCGACACCGAAAACGTCCAGCGCGCCCAACTCGACTACGAGCAGATCTGAATCGTAAACACCATGGGCCCGGTAACCACGCCGGGCCCATTTCTCTCCACGACCTACAATTCGAGCGTTCCGTCACCGCCACCTAATTCGGGCAACTCCACGACAAATAATGTGGGCTTCAACAATAAGGGGCTGGAGGTTGTGGCGGGGCGACCGCGGCGGATAGTGACGACGTTTGGGGAGTTGACGGTCAGGCGGCGAATGTACCGGCGCAAAGGTACTGGGGAGCCGGTATTCTTGTTGGACGAAGCGCTGGGGCTGGAGAAGCGGAAGAGATTGAGTCCGAGGATGCGGGAGTTGGCGGTGGAGTTGGGGACGGAGACGACGTTCAGGAGGGCGGCGAAGGTATTGAGCCGTCTTGTGCCTGGTGTAAGTGCGATGGGGGTTTGGGATGAGGTAAAGGCGGCTGGGGAGCGGGCTGCAGTGGAGGCGGAGGCGCTTTGCTCGGCGGTGTTTGAGAGGGGTGTAGTGCCCGAGGGTGGGATGGAGTTACCCCGGTTTGGTGGACACCGTCAGGCTTTGGTTTTCAGGCTGC
>JANLFS010000140.1 GCA_024655925.1 Bacillota bacterium
TCTCAAAGACCCTTTGGAGACAACTCTAATGTACTAGGAGGACAGTGTTGGACGATAGCCCGGACGCGCCCGGGCTCGTCGCAAAACACTCTTGCTTTCACTCTCCGGAGCCCACGAAATGGGAGCCTGAGGGCAGCTACGCGGATCGGAGCGCTTCTGTGGGCAGTCCATGTTACGAGTGGACTCACAGCATGGGCGATATCGTCACGGCGATCACCCGAGCAGGGCTCCGGATCGAGTTCCTTCACGAGTTCCCTTACACGACCTACAAGGCTCTTCCCATCCTCGAACAGGGTTCCGACCGGTATTGGTGGCCAGCGCCATCCGAGCCCCCGTTCCCATTGATGTTCTCGATAAGGGCAACTAAGAGCTGAGGGAAGAGGCCTCCGGGATTGCCCGCAGATTGGAGCATATCGCTGACGCCGGTTCGTGGCCTGAATCATCTGGTCCGCCCGGGTTCAACAAAGGGCCGGCCGTCTTTCCGGCATATCTTCCTGATCACATTTCTGGCCCCGCCGGCCACAGTCGAGATGCCGATCGAGCCCATGGCCCAGTGCCCGACCATGTAGAAGTTCGAGAGGCCCGGGAGGGTCTCCGCGACGCCCCGGAACATATCCAGGAACCCTGTGCCGGCCGACCACGCCTGAAGCCCGTGCCAGTTGGACGTGAACCGCTCTATGGTCAGCGGAGTCGTCACATCCACGGCCTCTATCTGCTCCGACACGCCCGGGAAATGCCTTTCGAGTGATCGGATCACGTTGTCGGCGAGGCGCCGCTTTTCCTGCTCGTAGGCCTCTCCCTGGTTGCGGAGGTTCTTCCAGTAGGAGTACGAGCCGTCGAAAACCGCCTTTAGGACCCCCTTGCCCGGAGGAGCCATGGTCGGGTCGAAACCGAAGCACTCGACACTGACGTGGTCACAAGGCTTTCCCTCGACCATGATAGGTTGATCAAGCAAGTAAACCATCGAACGAGGGTAATCGCTGAGGTCGCGAGCCACTCCAAGGTAGACAGAGATACCGAACTGCTGCCTCTCGAGAGGCTTGGAGTAGTACTTGCGCAGTCTGTCGTTGACGTACTTCCCTTCGAGCAAGTCGAAGATGGTTGTCCTGCCGTCCGCCGCTGAGATCACTATGTCGGCCGGGTACTCGGTTCCGTCAATCAGCCGGACTCCGACGGCGCTGTTGTCCTTCGTAAGGATTTTCTCCACACGCGACCTGTAGTGAATCTCGCCTCCCAGCTCGAGGTATCTCTTCTCTATGGACCGCGCGAAAGCGCGCGAACCGCCGGTGGGCCAGCCTATCAGATGGCTGCTGAGTGCAGCCAGAAATGCCATGTTCAACCCGACCGGCGCTTCCTGGATATCGTACTGCACCATGGGGAAGGCCTTCCGGAGGAACGGGTCACTGAACCGGAGACCGAAGTCCCGGAGTGGGACTCGCATCCATTTCGTCAGGACTCGAAAACGAGGGAAAACTCGAATGAACCCGCCGATGCCGCCGAGCGTGGCCCCGAGCAGGTCGAACCCGCGCAGAGCCCGTACAGTGCGGGTGAATTCCTCGATCAGTCTTGCGTCTGCGGGTGCCAGGTCCTTGAGATGCTGCTCGAGCCTGTCAGGGTCGGTGTATACCACCAGCTTCTTCCCGTCGGGCGCGATCACTCGCGTGAACTCGTCATGAAAGATCATGGAAGTGCCGGGCATAATGCCTAACGCCTCCCACACGGGGTAGTAGGCTGACCCTGGTCCTGCGCCGGCCAGGTCGTGCATGCACCCATCGAACACATAGCCTTTGCGATTCCACGACGTGCACAGCCCGCCGGGGGTGACGTGCGCTTCGAAGATCCGGGTAGTGTAACCATTCGCCTGCGCGTAGCACCCTGCTGATAGTCCTGCTATTCCGGCGCCTATGATGGCTATGGAAGTCACCATGTATGTACCTCCAGTGAACCGCAATGTACGGGCTCTGCACCGGAAGGGCGTGCCACCCGACCAGTCCAGATGGGCCCGGTTCTTTTTCTCCGATTATACGCCACTATACACCACTGTCTGTACCTTCTCAAAGCGAGTATTCGGGGCGGACGAACCGGCTGTTTTCGCAATAGAAGTAAGTCGTAAGAGAGCCGGGAGTCGCAACTTCAGAACCAACGGGCTTTGGGGCATCCTCAGAAGGAACTATCCATACAGCATAGAATTCTCATAAGCGAGGCGCAACGCTTTCCTTCTACACTTTGCGTTGCCGAAGGAGGCGCACTTGATGTCATCAGGGAAGCACTGCCTAAGACGCCTGGTATTGATCTCGGTTTTGGGGCTTGTAGTTGCCCTGGGGGTGTTGAGCCCGGCCGCGTACGCTCGATCACTGGGAACACAAGACGTTGTAACCCCACAGTCTTACCTCGGGTTCGTTCCTGGAGAGGATCGTTGCCTCGCTGACTGGGATCAGATCAAGGAGTACTTCAGGATGGTAGATGAGGCGTCGGACAGGGTTGTGGTCGAGGACATCGGCCCCACAACCCTGGGGGACAGGATGATCATGGCCATCGTAAGCTCACCAGACACCATCGCCAGGCTGGAACACTACAAGGCCGTCCAACGGAAGCTGGCGGACCCGCGCGGGCTCACACAGGCCGAGATAGCGGCGCTCACTGCAGAGGCGAAAACAGTTGTGATGGTCGCCGCCTCCATACATTCCACCGAAATCGGAGGCACTCAGGCGTCCATAAACGTGCTACATAACATGGCTGCCTCTCAGGACCCTGTGATTCAGGAGATCCTCGACAACACCATCCTCCTGCTGATACCTTCCCTGAACCCTGACGGGCACAGGATGGTGGTGGACTGGTATCGTGAGCACCTTGGCACCCCGTTTGAAGGCACCTCGCAGCCTTGGCTGTACCACGAGTATGTTGGTCACGACAACAACCGTGACTGGTTCATGTTCAACCTGACCGAATCGCGTAACGTGGGGAAGGTCCTCTATCACGACTGGTTCCCCGAGATTGTGTACGACATCCACCAGATGGGCAGCACAGGCGCGAGGCTCTTTGTTCCACCGTTCTTTGATCCACCGAATCCCCAAATTGACCCCATCATCCTCCGGGAGATCATGCTCCTGGGAGGCGCGGCCACAACAGACCTGGCCGCGAAGGGTTTCAAGGGCGTGTCATCTAATGCCCAATACGACACATGGTGGCACGGCGGAATGCGGTCCGGGCCATACTACCACAACATGGTCGGCCTTCTTACGGAAGCAGCTTCAGTGAACATAGCAACCCCGATAGAGGTTCCTTTTGAGAAGCTGACAACATCTACTCGCGGCCTGCCCAACGCTCAGGGCATCCTGACCAACTTCCCCGACGTGTGGCCCGGGGGCACGTGGAGGCTCGCGGATATAGTCGCCTACGAAGAGACGGTGATATATGCTTTCTTGAAGACCGCTGCCCGGTTCCGTGACACCTTCGTCAACAACTTCGTGCTCATGGGAAATCGAGCGGTGGAGCGCGGGCTCAATGAGTCACCGTTCGCGTTCATCCTTCCTGCCGACCAGCGCGACCCGGGGAGTCTCAGCTGGATGCTGGAAGTTCTGATGTTCCAGGGTATGGAGGTTCACAGGGCCTTGCGGCCTTTCGTTGCGGACGGCGTGACCTACCCGGCCGGCACATACGTGATTCTCACCTCTCAACCTTACAGGTCAAACGTGCTAGCCCTTCTCGACCGGCAGACCTATCCCGAAAGGCGTGAGTATCCTGGAGGTCCTGCGGAGAGGCCTTACGACATCGCCGGCTGGACTCTGCCCATGCAGATGGGGGTGGAGTGTGTAAAGGTGTCGAGCCCATTCAGCGTTGACCTGATAAAGCTCGAGTCCGTGTCCTCGCCTGCAGGTTCCGTGGTTGCTGGAGACGCGAGCTATGGATACGCTTTTCGTCCCGAGGCCAACGCCGCCACCATTGTGCGCAACCGCCTGCTCCAATCAGGCATGAGCGTGCTCCGAGCGGACGAACCGTTCGCATGTTGTGGGTACGTCCTACCGCCGGGGACTACGATTGTGCTGGCGGCTCCAGGTCTTGAAGGCACTGTCAGGGCCTTGGCCGAGGAGTTTCCAATGGTGTTCTACCCTGTGGGGTCTGAGCCCCACATAGCGAAGGCACGGCTTTCCCTGCCCCGGTTGGCCGTGTACGAGCAGTGGGGGGGCAATATGGACGCGGGCTGGACCAGGCTCGTCCTGGAGCAGTTTGGGTTCAGCTATACCCATCTGCGCGATGCCGAGGTCCGGGCGGGCAACCTGGCAGCGAAGTACGACGTCATCATCCTGCCAGATTCGACCCTCGCTGCCATGAGAGACGGTCTGAAACCTGGCACTTACCCAGAGGAGTACACAGGAGGAATGACTGCTCAAGGCTTGGCTAACCTGAAGCAGTTCGTGGAGTCCGGCGGCACCCTGGTCACTTTCGATACAGCGGGGGATTTCGCGATCGAGGTCCTGGGGGTGGCTGTGAAGGACGGACTAAAGGGTGTGAGCACCAAGGAGTTCTACTGCCCTGGGTCCATCCTTGAGATCGACATCGACAACAATCACCCCGTGACCTACGGTATGGACATCAAGGCAGGCGCGTACTTCGTCCATTCGCCGGCGTATGTGCCGGCTGAAGGCGTCAGGGTGCTGGCCTCCTATCCCAAAGACACCGACCCGTTGATGTCCGGGTGGCTGATGGGGTCACAGTTTGTGCAGGGTAAGGCAGCTTTGGTGGAAGCCGAGGTCGGTGACGGCCGCGTCATCATGATCGGTTTCAGGGTGCAGCACCGGGGCCAGCCCCACGGCACCTACAAGTTGCTGTTCAACTCGATCTTCTACGGCGCCTCCGAACCGGTCAAGTAGGGATATCGGCAGCTGAGTGCGGGCGCTGTTGGAAGATCGGGAGACGGCGTCGCGCGGATCTGACAGAGACATGTAGAGGCTCATAGAGATCTATGGAGATCCGAGCCTGGTATGGAGCGACTGAGTAAAGTCTAAGTGGGCGGCGTTCCCGCCTGGCGGAGAAGATCCAGAAGTCATACAGTTCTCTTGGCAGCTGCCATCGTGGTTGCCCCCTCGGACTGTATTGCCTTACATCCGAAGAGAACCACGCTGGCGGCTGTCGTGTCAATACCGCCAGGATCCCTCTACTGAATTCACACCACTACTTAAGACACTAACCACGAACCCGGAGGAGATAGTCAGGCGGCTCAGTTCCATACTGCGGGAATAGACGAACTACTTCAAGGCCGCAAAGTGTAAGAGAGCACTGGGTGAGCTGATGGGATGGATACGCCGGAGCTTGAGGATGAAGCAGATGTAGCAGTGGAAGGTCTTGAGGGAGTTGCACAGGGCGGTTAAGCTCCGTAGTAAGGTTTGCCGAGAGCCGTGTACGAGGCCCGTAGGCGAGGTCCCGTGGAAGCGGGGTGATGTAATCAGCTCCCCTGGCATTGCCCAGCTCCATTTGCGGGCAAGCTCTTGACTGATAGTTGTACCCCAGCTGGACAACCTTCGACCAGAGGTTGACACCCCTGCGCCGCGAGCGATAGAATTCGCTTGACCCAGGTACATAGAAGTGCGAGGTGAGCGGCCGATGCTTCGGATAGAGGGAGTGTCGAAGAGCTACAAGAAAGGCGCCGTGCGCGCGGTGGACAACCTCAGTTTGCACGTGCGGCCCGGGGAGATCTTTGGGTTTCTGGGCCCGAACGGAGCTGGGAAGACAACCACCATTAAGATGATCGTGGGCCTTCTGAACCCCGACGCTGGCCGGATCGCTGTGGCTGGCCACGACGTTGTCACTGATCCCATCGGCGCGAAGGCAGTGATCGGGTTCGTCCCCGACAACCCCGACCTCTTTGACAAGCTGACGGGCGTTGAGTACCTCAACTTCATGGGGGATGTGTATGGTGTTCCCACCGAGGAGCGGAGG
>JANLFS010000141.1 GCA_024655925.1 Bacillota bacterium
AAGATCATAAATATCGACGGCGAGGAATGGCTGCTATACAAGCGCTTCCCTATAGATGTCGCCCTCATTCGCGGCACTGTCGCGGACGAGAACGGAAACCTCACAGTGGACAAGGAGATGGGTATCCTCGAGGCTTTGCCGCTGGCTATGGCGGCGAAGAACAGCGGGGGCATAGTGATAGCGCAAGCCGAGTATATCGCGCAGCGCAACACCCTCCACCCCAAAGATGTCAGGGTCCCCGGCGTTCTCGTGGACTATGTGGTCATCGGCAGGCCCGAGAACCACCTGCAAACCCAGGTGACCTATTTCAACCCCGGTCTTTCCGGCGACATAAGAGTGCCCGTCGACAGGATACCGCCGCTTCCGCTCGATGCCAAGAAAATCATCGGCCGGCGAGCGGCGCTGGAGTTGCGCCCCGGCGCAGTGGTGAACCTCGGCGTGGGAATACCCGCCGCCGTAGCCAGCGTGGCTGCCGAAGAGGGGGTGAGCGATCAGTTCACCCTGACGACGGAGCTGGGGGTATTCGGCGGCGTTCCGGCGTACGGCCTCGACTTCGGGGCCTCCTACAACTCAGAGGCAATGATCGAGCACTCATCGATGTTCGACTTCTATGACGGCGGCGGGTTGGATGTTACCTTCGTGGGCCTCGCGCAGGTCGACAGGCATGGGAATGTCAACGTGAGCAAATTTGCCTCCGCCATCCCCGGTTGCGGTGGGTTCATTGACATTACACACAAAACAAGGCGCATAGTCTTCTGCGGTACCTTCACCGCTGGTGGCCTTGAGGTCGCCGTGGACACCAGCGGTGTCAAGGTAGTCAAAGAGGGGGCCATCCGCAAGATAGTCGGTGACGTGGAACAGGTTACGCTCAACGGGGAATTGGCGGCGGCAAAAGGACAGGAGATTCTGTACGTCACCGAGAGATGCGTGTTCAAGCTTACGCAGGAAGGTCCTGTCCTCGTCGAGATTGCTCCGGGGATTGATCTTGAAAGAGACATAATCTCACTGGTGGAGTTCCCAATTCCAGTAAGCGAAGACCTGCGCACAATGGACGCTCGCATCTTCCAGCCAGGTCGCATGGAGTTGTCAAAATCGTTCTAGGTTAACCTCGTCGGCGATCAGTATATGCCGGCTCGGATGGAGGCAACAGTTGTGAGACAGAATCCAGTCAAACATGCTCTAAGGAACGGACAGAGTGTATTCGGAGTCTTCAATGCAATGGCGTCCTCAGGGCTTTCGGAACTGCTCGGTCGTAGCGGATTCGACTTCGTGATACTCGACACGGAACACGGTCCGGGAACGACAGAATCTGTTGAGGACATGGTCAGGGCTGTGGAGATCGGGGGATGTGTTCCGATCGTCCGGGTGGCGTCAAGTGACAGGAGAGATATCCTGAAGGCCCTCGACGCTGGCGCCTTTGGCATCCAAGTCCCCATGGTCGAGACAGCTGAAGACGTCGAGCGAATCCTGCGGTATGGGAAATACTGGCCCATAGGCCAGAGGGGCCTTGCGTTCTCAACCAAGGCAGGTGCGTACTCCACCTGCGACAAGCAGGAGCACCTACGCACGTCGAACTCCGAGACACTTCTGGTTGTGCAGGTCGAGACACTGAAAGCCGTGAGCAACCTCGACGAGATCCTCGGGGCAGGCATTGCCGGGCCGTATGGCCAGTGCATAGACGTGGTGTTCGTGGGACTGTCCGACCTGTCCCACTCCATGGGACTCCCAGGCCAGGTCAGTCATCCTGAGGTGCAGAAAGCAGCCGAGACAGTGCTGCACAAGTGCAAAGAGGCGGGAGTCCCCATGGGTACCATCGTGGGTTCGTCCGCTGATGCCAGGACGTGGATGGACCGTGGAGTACTATACTTCACGACGACTGCTCCCGGGCTTCTGCTGAACGCCTGCAAGGACTTCATGTCCGGCGTAGGCCGGTAGATTGCGCACGCCGGCAAAGGAGAGAGGAGTAGTAACCTGGCGATGACGTCTCCTGTTGATGTTGTGACAGTGGATGTTGCAGTCGTCGGTGCTGGCGGCGCAGGACTTCGTGCGGCTCTCGAGGCTGCCAGGTCCGGGGCCCGTGTGGCCATGATCGTGAAAGGACGGGTGGGGCAGAGCGGCACGACAGCGTACCACGTCGCGGAGACCGCCGGGTTTGCAGCGGCGGATGGATATTGTGACCCCATGGATAGCCCTGATGTTCACTTGGGGGACATAGTCGAGGCTGGCTGCGGCATGTGCGACGTCCGGCTGGCGCGCATTCTCGCGTACGAGTCCCCGAAGCAGATCCCGTTCCTCGAGAAGCTGGGCGTAGTTTTCATCACGAATTCCGATGGACGGCACGCAGTAGTGAAGGGCTGCTTCGGGTCACGTCCCAGGAACCGCAAGATCCTGGGACACGGAGTCCCTATAGTCCAGGCCCTTGGGGCAGAAGTCAGGCGTGCCGGTGTCTACGCGATCGAGAACACCGGTGCGGTTGAGCTCCTGGTCGATGATGGGCGATGCACCGGCGTTGTGTGCGCCAGCGCAGAAGGAAAGGTCTCGGTGGTTAAGGCCGCGGCCACTGTGCTTGCGACTGGAGGTGCTGGCCAACTCTATGCCCAGAACCTCAACCCACCTGACATCACCGGAGATGGTTACGCTCTCGGCTTCCGGGCGGGCGCCCAGCTCATTAACATGGAGTTTATGCAGGCGGGTTTCGGAATCACATCCCCAGTTCGGAATATGGTAATGACCTGGCTCTGGCTCCTCAACCCGAATATCAGGACACGTGATGGGCGGGACGTGCTCGGCCAGTACCTTCCAGCTGGAGTATCAGCGAACGCTTGCATGGCCGCGAAGAGCAAGCACTATCCATTTACCAGCCGTGATGATTCCAAGTACCTCGAGATCGCTGTACAGGACCAGTACAGGAAGGCTAACGGCAGTTTACAGTCCGAGTGTTACTTAGATTTCTCCCACATTAAGAGTATTGACTCCTCCGTGAATGATCATGATCTCAGGGCGATGTTGACGATTACGCACGAATGGATGTTGAAGAGAGGCCTAGACATCCTGCGACAACCGGTGCCTGTGACTTGCTTTGCCCACGCGATCAACGGAGGGCTGAGGATAGACGAGAATGCCGAGACCACCCTGCCGGGCTTGTACGCGGCTGGGGAGGTTGCCGGTGGGCCACACGGCGCCGACAGACTGGGAGGCACTATGTTCGCTGCCTCGCAGGTATTCGGTGCGAGAGCGGGTAGAGCCGCAGCGGGCAGGGCTGCGGGCCAGGTGTTGGACCTCTCTCTGTCTTACAGGGAACGCCGACAAGTCGACGAGGTCCTTGGGACAATATCAGATCTGAGGGGCCGTGCCGCGGGGGTACAGGCGGACGAACTGAGACGAGACCTTCAGAGGACGATGTCACTGAACTCCCTAGTATGTCGCACTCGGAAGAGCCTGATAAAGGCGGCTGAGAGTGTTGCGTGTTTGAAGACAGTGTCCCAAACCGGATTGCGGGTCGGGCCCGGCGGCGACGTTCTGGATGCCGTGGGTATCCGGAATCTCCTGCAGGTTGCTGAGATCGTGCTCGGCTCTGCGCTCAGGCGGGAAGAGAGCCGGGGGAGCCACTACCGCGCGGACTTCCCAGAACGGGATCGTAGGTACGACTGGGTCACAGCAGTCACGAGAGCGGGCGACGGACCCGAGTACAGCAGCATCAAGCTGTAGAGGGTACGGAGTCGTTGGAGGGTGACTCTACATGCAGTTTGACACCATCGAGGTGCGGAAGGAAGGCAAGATTGCGACGATTGTGCTCAATCGCCCGGCGGTGATGAATGCCATCAGTTCGCAGACCCTTGAGGAACTGGCGCAGGCGGTGGACTCCATCGACTCGGATGATCAGATCGTAGCTGCAATCATCACGGGCGCCGGGGAGAAAGCATTTTCGGCAGGCGCGGATATCCGTGAGCTGAAGGGTCAGACCCTTTCCGATCATGAGAAGTTCATAGCTCTCGGGAACAGGGTGTTCGGGATGCTCGAGGAATCAGGCAAGGTGTTCATCGCGGCCGTGAGGGGTTACGCCCTGGGTGGCGGATGTGAACTCATTCAGGCATGTGACTTGAGAGTCGCGTCGGACGACGCCAAGTTCGGACAGCCCGAGGTGAAGGTTGGAGGGTTTCCTGGATGGGGCGGCACACAGCGCTTGCCGCGGCTTGTCGGGAAGACCAAGGCAACCGAGATGATCTTCACGGGCAACATGATCGACGCTCGTGAGGCGCTGCGTATAGGCTTGGTAAACAGGGTAGTCCCTGCACAAGACCTTCTTAAGGAAGCCTACGCGCTTGCCATGGAGATTGCCCAAAACAGGCCCGAGGCGGTTCGTCTCGCGAAGGCAGCGATCAATCATGGCTTCAGACTGGATATCGAGCACGAAGCTGCTCTGAATAACCTGAATTTCGCGGGGAAGGACCGAAAAGAGGGCCTGAGCGCTTTCCTTGCGAAGAAGGGCAGGTCCGTGGACGGCGACGAGGAGAAGGCGGAGTAGGATAATCGTTCGCTTCCGGCGTTCTGGTTCATGTACGTGGCTGGATGGGCCTATAAGCGGATGGCGGTGAGCGCTCTCCGGTTGGAGGGCTGAGGGGAGGGATGCCCGGGACGCGGCGCTACTGTTTGACGTTGAACCGTTCAGCCTTGTGAAAGACTGCCCATGCTCGGGTGACCCGAGACCCCCGACCCAATCGGGTGATGGGTTGCCGAAGCCAGCAATGCGTGGAAAGGAGTGTCATCAGTGATTAAACATTTGACTGGACGTAGGTTACTTTGCTTGGTCTTTGCAGCATCCCTTCTTGTGGTGACAGTTGGGACGCCGACATTCGCGGCGAAGAAGTACCTCAAGGTCGGCGGAGGAACCGTCGGCGGTTCGGCTTACATTCTCGCCTCTGGCATAGCGAAGCTTATCGAGAAGTACATCCCGGATGTCTCGGCTACCGCTGAGCCCAGCAGCGTTGTGGCGAACGTGCCGTACGTGAACAACAAGGAAATGGATATTGCGTTCAGCCAGCTTCAGGCCATCCAGTGGGGTTACAAAGGCGAGAAGTACATGGCAAAGTTCGGTAAGTGCTCGAACGTCAGGGGATTGATCCCCGGCCCAATATCTCCCACCTACTGGATTGTCCTTCCGAACTCCCCAATCAAGTCGCTCTACGATATCAAAGGCAAAACGATTTCGATGGGCGGAGTTGAGGCCAGCGCCGAGGCCATCGAGGAACTCCTCAAGCTTTACGGCCTGCAGCTGGGCAAGGATTACCAGGGTAAGTCCATGGGACATGCGGCCGCAGTCGAAGCCCTCAAGGACGGCAATCTGGACCTCGCCATCCCGTTCGGAGCCATTCCGAGCCCGGCGGCAATGGACGCTGTGGTGACCAAGAACGCCAAGATCCTGCCGATCGAGATGAGCAAGCTACAGGAACTAGCCAGCAAGTACCCGTTCTTCGCTCCGATAATCATCCCTGGCGGAACGTTCCCGGGTCACCCGAACGACATTCCGACGCTTACGGTGTCGGACGGCCTCATCGTCCACAAGGATATGGATGAGGGGTTGGCTTATAACATCACCAAAGTGCTGATTGAGCACGTGGATGAGCTCATAGAAATCCACCCTGGCGCTGCTGAGTACAAGTGGGAGGTTGTGTCGGAGGCAATCAAGGCCAAGAAGTTCATGGATGTGCCTCTCCATCCAGGGGCCGAGCGTTACTATAGGGAGCGGGGTATCCTCTAGGCAACAGCGTGTTGAATCGGTGTCGACCAGCATGGGCAGGCGGGCCGATTTCACGGGACGGGTCGGCGCCTGACAACTGAGATGCGGAATCGACGTGTGTCGTTTCGGGGACGTCGTTTC
>JANLFS010000142.1:0-4880 GCA_024655925.1 Bacillota bacterium
ACGTGTTGCACGTCATCATGGTCGTCGAGGGCCTCCATGAGGCGCATCGTCTGCCCAGCCTCCCGGGTTCCCAGGGTCACAGTAGTCTTGGGGTTCCTCACTATCCGGGCTGACTGGACCTCCACTCCCGCGTGCTCCAGGGCCTTGCGAACCGCATCGAGCTCCTCAGGGGATGTCACGACCTCGTAGTAGTCGTCGTACGCACGAAGGTCTTCCGCCCCGGAGTCCACCGCGATCATCATCAGAGCGTCCTCGCCATCAGTGAAGGAGTCCTTATCGACGGTAATGGAGCCCTTACGGTCGAACATCCAGGCCACGCATCCAGCCTCACCCAGGTTGCCTCCATGGCGCGAGAAGATATAACGCATGTCAGACGCGGTACGATTGCGGTTGTCGGTGGCAGTCTCTACCATAATCGCCACCCCTCCCGGACCGTATCCCTCGTACACGATCTCTTCGTAGTTCTCGCTGTTTGCTGCGGAGGACGCACGCTGGATTGCGCGTTGTATGGATTCGTTCGGCATGTTGACGGCCCTGGCGTTGTCGATGGCCATTCGCAATCGGAAGTTCGCCTCCGGGAGGGGGCCACCTTGTTTCACAGCAACGATAATCTCGCGTGCAGCCTTTGTGAACGCCGCACCCCTTTGCGCGTCTGCCTTGGCCTTCCTGTGCTTGATGTTAGCCCACTTGGAATGGCCCGACATTATGCTTCCCCCTTCCTCCGGAAAACCGGCCCACTTCATCGCCTCCATTCTACCACACAAGATCTGTGATTGAGAAGAAGCCACAGGTGGCGCGCCCGACAGGCTCAAGCACACCGATTTGTTTGCCGCGGGCCGGCCCGTCTCAGCGATCTTCACGGTCCGGATGGAAGGGAGAAGCGTGGAGGGCGGTCCTGATGCGCCCTCCGAGCCCGGCGTACAGGAGGAATACCACGAGAACCGTGAAGTAGAAGTTCATGATCCCGGTCATGAGCAGGAAGTCATAAAGCCCGTGTAGTATTGCGGCGGCCATGATTCCCCTCGCCACCATTCCGCGTGCCTGTTCGGGAGGGGAGAACTTGGCCACCCCCAGTGAATACCCAACTATACCCGAGAAAGAAGCGTGCACTATGGAAGTCAGGACAGCCCTGACGATCCCCACTGTCAGCCCGTAGCTCGCCGCGTACAGGACGTTCTCAAAGGCCGCAAACCCGAGTCCTGCTGAGACAGTGTATATGATCCCATCGACCGGCTCGTTGAACTCTGGATGTGGGTAGATGTACTTCCGGACAACCCAGTATTTGAGGTATTCCTCCACCAACCCAACACCTACAATGACTGTCAAGGCGAGGACGACCAGGTTGGGAGGGGACACGAGGATCGGGCGAAACGGGGCCTCGATCAGCCCCGCAGGGAAAACCATGACTGCGCCCAGAATGAAAGCCCGTGAAACCACGCTTGCGGGCTCCGGCTCGTACCTGTCCTTCAGGCGAAAGTACATGACCCACAGGATGCCTGGGATGATCGAAACCCCGAACAGTTGAAGTAGACTGCGCACTGCGCTCACCCGCCCTCCAATCGGTATCCCATCACATTATGCCCCTCGACTGTCGCAGGTCACGAGCGAGGCGTTGGCCTCCTTGCCAACTATTCTATCACGTGCGATTGTCTTCGGCGTTTTCCTCCCGCCTTCCGGAACTCCCTGTCCACGCCAGGCGGGGTCGCATGACATATGCGGGCGTCTGCAGATTGTGCAAAATACTAGAGTGGAACCGACTGGGACATGCAGACCCTTGCGATGTGAGGAGGACTTCTCTTTTGACCGGAGACGACCGACGTGCCCTGGTTTTCGAAGACGTCGAATATGCCCGGATCAGCCTGGGCGAGCTCATGGAGCGCCTTCAGACTCAAACGAACGGGCTCACTGAACAGGAGGCCAGGGCCCGCCTGGAGGCTGTGGATCCCAATTCCCTGAAGACCGAGGGCGGGGTTTCCGCGCTTGCGATTCTCTTGGGGCAGTTTCGGGATCCCTTGTGACCTACCTGCTCCTTGGGGGGCGCGGAAATTACCTGGGCTTTGGGGCGCCAAACAGACACCTGGGTTATCCTCGCGGTACTTGCCATAAATGCCTCCATCGGCTTCTCCCAGGAGTGCCGAGCGGACCGGGCTCTAGCAAGTCTGGCTGAGATGGCCGCCCCCAAGGCTAGAGTCATAAGAGAGGGAAAGGCCCGCGAGATAGACTCAAGCCTTCTTGTGCCCGGAGACATCGTTGCCCTGACCTCGGGAGTCCGTGTGCCGGCAGATCTTAGACTCATCGAGGCCACCCGTCTGGAAGCGGAGGAAGCTGCGCTTACAGGCGAGTCCGTGGGTGTAGCCAAGCAACCTGGATCCGGAAGTGAGGCGGGGTCAGGGCCTGCCGGCCGCACGAACGGTGTCTTGATGGGGACCACGATCCTCTCAGGCCGAGGCTTGGGCGTGGTGACGGCGACAGGTTCCCGCGCCGAGTTGAGAAAGATCGCCCAAGCAGTCCAGAGTGTCAGGGAGGCGCCCTTTCCGCTTGAGGTGCAACTGTCGAAACTGGGCCAGGTTATTGGCGCCGCCGTACTTGCCATGACCGCCATCACAGTGGTGTTGGGCGGAATCGCTAGAATGCCCATCACAGAATCACTGCTCACCGCAATAGCCCTTGCAGTTGCGGCGGTCCCCGAGGGACTTCCGATAGTGGTCACAGTCACTCTCGCGGTGGGAGTGCGCAGAATGGCCAGGCGCAACGTTATCATAAGACGGTTGCCGGCTGTGGAGACACTCGGCAGCTGCACCGTGACTGCGTCGGACAAGACGGGAACACTGACGAAGAATGAGATGACCGTGCGCGAGATACGGGCGGGCGGGCGGACGTTTCGCGTAAGCGGCATCGGGTTCGAGCCATGGGGCGAAGTAACCCCCGTTTCGCGCTGGACAGACGCCCACCAGATGGAACTCGGGGAGAGCTTGGACGTGGGCCTCGGTCCACACGACACGCCTGCATTCTCCGTCCCGCAGGTTGTCGAACCCGATCTCGACACCTCCCTCAAGTGGACTCTTTTGGCCGGCCTTCTCGCGAACGAGTCCGAGCTCGTCCAGGACGACAAGAACGAGTATCGGGCGCAAGGCGACCCAACTGAAGTGGCCTTGATCGCAGTCGCGTGCAAAGCGGGCTTGGAGCCTGACGTGGAGGCTAGGTAAGAGTATGTCGACGAAATCCCTTTCGAGTCTGATCGACTTTACATGGCTTGACTTGTACGCAGGCGCGACACGGGTGAGATGTTCACTCTGGTCAAGGGAGCACCCGAGAAAGTCTTGACCATGTGCTCCGAGGTCCTCGAGAGTTCAGGCATCTCCTCCCCTTTCACTAACCCAGGAAGGCGAGCTGTTTTGGAGGACGCGTCCAGAATGGCCAAGCGAGGCCTGCGCGTTCTCGCCATGGCCGTGGGGCACCGACCCGGGGACACCCTCTGGCGCTCGCCGAGGGCAACTTGGGCGATCCGGCGTTCGCGGGGTTGCAGGGCATGGAAGACCCGGCGCGTCCGGAGGCGCTTGACGCGGTGCGCCGCGCGCGGGAGGCAGGCATCCGTGTGATGATGGTCACAGGCGACCATGAGGTGACAGCCGGGGCCATCGCCCGGCAGATCGGGCTCGAAACCACAGGCGGCAACGTCGTGACAGGCGCGGACATGGAAGCAATGGATGAATCCGCTCTGAACAGGAGACTCAAGACGGCCAACGTGTTCGCACGGGTGTCGCCCCTGGATAAGCTTAGAATCGTGCAAGGTCTCCTCAAGCTCGGGTATGTAGTCGCGGTCACCGGGGACGGGGTGAACGACGCCCCCGCACTCAAGGCCGCCCACATTGGAGTAGCCATGGGACGGACCGGCACCGACGCGGCCGGGGAGGCTTCGGACATGGTCATCACCGACGATAATTTCGCCAGTATCTTCGCGACGGTTCGAGAAGGCAGAGTAGTCTTTGACAACACCCGGAAAGCAATATTCTTCCTCTTGCCGACTGGAGTAGGCGTGGTGCTTGCGATTCTCTACACCTTGGGTGCCCGACTCCCATTGCCCTTCCTGCCTGCTCAGATTCTCTGGTTGAACCTCGTTGCCAACGGCCTTCAAGATGTGGCGCTCGCGTTCGAACCTGGGGAACCTGGAACGATCAGGCGCCCGCCGCGCGACCCGAATGAACCTGTAATCACACGGATGCTCATTGACAGACTAACCTTGGTTGGGCTAGTTCTCATGGCCGGGACGGTGGGGGTCTTTCGGTGGCAGTTGAATGCGGGCGCACCTCTTGAAACCGTGCGCACGGCCGCTCTTGCAACCGCGGTCCTATTTCAGATGTTCCACGTCATGAACAGCAGATCCGAGCGGGAGTCCATATTCCGCATTCCGCTGCTGGGAAACCCATTCCTCCTGGCATCCGTGGGCGCCGCTTTCTTGGCCCACCTCATCCTGGTGTACAACCCAACTCTTCAAGCCATCTTCCGCACCGGTCATCTTGCCCCGGGGCACTGGGCAGTCATATTGCCTGTTACAGCCTCGGTTGTTTGGGTAGTAGAGGTAGATAAGTGGGTAAGAAGACGGCTTGGCCGCGGTTCCCAAACAAAGTCGCAGAAGCCTTGACAAACCTGAGGAGGTCTGTGTATCATAGCGTTGTTAGCACTCACCCCGGTCGAGTGCTAAAGGATTGTGGTGAAGGGGGTAACATCAATGCTGAAACCGTATGGCGACAGGATACTTGTGAAGCCCAGCACCGAGGAGGACAGGACCGCAGGCGGAATCGTCCTTCCGGACACCGCGAAGGAGCGCCCCCAGAAGGGCGAGGTGGTGGCAGTGGGCCCTGGCCGATGGGAGGAGGGCA
>JANLFS010000142.1:4890-5766 GCA_024655925.1 Bacillota bacterium
CAAACGAATCCCAGTCGAGGTCAAGGTGGGAGACAAGGTAGTGTACGCCAAGTACGGTGGAACCGAGATCAAGATCGACGGTGTCGAGCATTTGATTCTCAGGGAATCGGACATCCTTGCCGTCGAGTAGAGTCTCGAGTCTGCTTTCCCCGATCAACCGTGATCTCTTGTGTATTCGAAGGAGGTACTTAATATGGGCGCAAAGCAGCTGGCGTTCAACGCAGATGCCCGCACTTCTCTTGAGAAGGGCGTAAACACGGTCGCGTCCGCAGTCAAAGTCACACTGGGTCCCAAAGGCCGCAACGTTGTGCTCGAGCGCAAGTTTGGGTCCCCGGTCATCACGAAGGACGGTGTAACCGTCGCCAAGGAAATCGAGCTCGAGGACGCGTACGAGAATATGGGGGCGCAATTGTGCAAGGAAGTCGCCTCTAAGACCAATGATGTCGCCGGAGACGGCACTACGACCGCGACAGTCCTCGCTCAGGTCATCGTCCACGAAGGCCTGCGGAATGTCACCGCAGGCGCCAACCCCATGTTCCTGAAGAGGGGCATCGACAGGGCCGTATCAGTTGTCGTCGACGAACTCAAGAAACTCTCTATCCCCGTCGTGGGGAAGGAAGACATCGCCCACGTCGCGTCCATTGCAGGCAACGAGGATGCCATCGGCCAGTGGATCGCCGAGGCCATGGATAAGGTCGGCAAAGACGGGGTCATCACAGTCGAGGAGTCCAAAGGGCTCGAAACCACCGTCGAACAGGTCGAAGGTATGGAGTTCGACAAGGGCTACATTTCTCCCTACTTCGTCACCAACGCTGAGGCGATGGAGGCGGTCCTCGAGGACCCCTATATTCTGATCCATGAGAAGAAGATCTCCAA
>JANLFS010000143.1 GCA_024655925.1 Bacillota bacterium
GTGGCACCTTTGGGATACCCGTCCGACCACGCTGCGCCTCATGGCCGCGACCTTGCTGATCTCCTCTTCGGTTAGAGGTCTCACGAACCGCATTCTGTACCTCGCCTCCCTGCTATCGCAAATACGGCTCTAGCAGGGAGTATACTGTAGATACGCAGATCACGCAAATGCTTGTGGAACGTTACTTAGTGCGCCGCGATGCCCGCGCCCAGGTGGCGGCGGGTGCCGATGTGCTGGGCATAAACGTGGAAATTCCCGCGCCCTCAAGAGGGTTCGTCGATGAGTCGGGGCTTATGTTGCAGGCCGTCGCGATGGTCCAAGAGCACACTGACGCTCCGATCTGCCTGGACTCGTGTGCGCCCGAGGTTCTTGAGGCGGGACTCAGGACCTATGTCGGGCGGGCCCTCGTCAACTCGTTCTCATTGGAAATAGGCAGAGCCGAGATCATTCTTCCTCTCGTGGCCAGGTACGGAGCAGCGGTCATCGGGCTCACCATAGACGAGCATGGGATCCCTGACACCGCTGAGCGCCGACTCAACGTCGCGCACCGGCTGGTGGAGGTAGCCGAGTCATATGGCATCCCCGTCGCGATGTTCTTATAGACCCACTCGCCCTTGCTGCAGGGGCCGAGCCGGAACAGCCCGGGGAGACCCTCCGGGCCCTGCGGCTGATCGAGTCGGAGCTCGGCGTAAGAACCTCGCTCGGGGTTTCGAACGTACCCTACGCACTCCCGCATAGGTCCTTCCTGAACTCGGTCTTCCTCGCCATGGCCATTTCCGCTGGTCTTGGCGCCACGATAGTCAACCCTCTGGACAAGAGGGTCATGGACACTATCCGCGCGACCAGAGTCTTCCTGGCTCGCGATGCAAACGCACGGGAGTTCATCTCGGTCGTGGGATCGAAGAACCTGGTCCATGCAGCTCACACGGACGGCACTGGATGAAGGCCTGGCGCCAGATACCATCCTCTCCGCCCATCTCATACCCGCAATCGAAGAAGTGGGTCGCCGGTTCGGATCAGGGGAGATATTCCTGCCGGAGCTAATGAAGTCGGCCGGGGCGATGCAGGCGGCGACGGCAGTCATCAGGTCTGCCGCGGGCGCGGCCGGCGAGATGCGCCTGGTCCGGGGCACGGTGGTCATTGCGACTGTGCAAGGCGACATCCACGACATCGGGAAGAATATCGTCTCCATGTTCCTGGAGAGCAACGGCTACCGAGTGGCCGACCTGGGCCGGGATGTGAGTGCCCGCGCAGTGCTCGAAGGAGCCAGGGAAGACAGGGCTAACGTGGTGTGCCTGAGCGCGCTCCTCACCACGACGATGAGAAGGATGCGCGAGGTAATCGAGCTTTTCGCGCGGGAAAAATCCGCGTGCCCCGTAATCGTGGGCGGCGCAGCGATCTCGAGGGAGTTCGCAAGGGCAATCGGTGCAGCGGGGTACGGGAAGGACGCCGTTGAGGCAGTCTCCGAGGTCACGAGAATCGTAGAAGCCACTCACAGGGCATTGCTGCTGTCGACCCCTACATCGGGGCCGCTGAATCGTATGTGAAGGTCTCGCTCAGTGGGGATACGGCATTCGGCCGCACGGTAGGGTGAGAAGGAGGCTGCGTGGACTCTACCAGTTGGGCGAATCCCCAACCCTTACAGTGACCTCGAATGAATCGACGATTGGACCGACGCATGATTAGTCCCGGTGATCGGCCGCGCATCGCGCGACATAATCCCGTATCTCTCTGATGAAAGCGCGCAAGTCCGCAAGGTCATTCGTGATGATCCCGTACAACTCCTGGTCGGTCACTTGATTGTACAGATGCACGAGACGATTACGATAGCCAGTCATCTGCACGAGTCTCTGCCCCAACTCCGCACCGACCACGCCGCGCTCCGCCAACCCCCTGGCGATGCCTTTGAACTCACCGGCCAATTCCGTGGCGCCGGATTTAGACAGGATATGTCGGCCGATGTCAAAGACCACCTCCAGCGAACGGCGCAGGTAACTCTCCGCGGCTCCGCTCAAGATACGGTCTTGCAGGAACTCGCCCTGTGGCCTCTTTGCGATTATCTCCAGTTCACGCAGATAACCGGCCATCAGGGCTAAGCGTTCTTCGATCAGCACGTGATTGAGCATCAGCCTATGCCTCCTCCAGGACCTCACGCAGAAACGCTTCCAGAATGGGACGGAAATCGGCTGCACGACGCAGGATATTCATCTCGTAATCCTCCCGGGTCTGCTCGTCCTTGGCATAGACACAGATCCCTTTCACCGCCTCGAGCTGAAAGACGGAATGGTTCTCCTCCAGTAGCGAGAGATCCAACCGCAAGGGGACCAGGATATCCTGCAGGTCGTTGTGGACAGCGGCGTACAAGGCGGCGCGCTCGGAGGGCGCGGGCAACGGTTCGGCCGTTACAACACCGACATCCAGGTCGGACAAGGGATCGCCGTCAGAGACCGCTCCCCCATGCAGGAGGGTTAACCCGTCCGAGGCTCTAGCGCCGAAGAAGTAGACCAAAACCAGGCCGTGCGCCCGGCAGATCTCCGCTAGTCTCTTCTGAAGGGATATCACCACGACATCACGCACATGCACGGCACGCCTCCTCCGGTCAAACACGATACCTAAGCCTGTATCCTCCAATCTCCATCCTACACTAGCGCGCCGGGATTCTCCAGTGGTTTCCCCATTGCACTGCCGTCCGTGGAAAGCCATGTCGTGAGTCGGGAATGGTGCAGACTCCATCATCTTGACTCCCCTCCGAACCCCCTGAGATAATCGAGTCAAGAAAGGTGATGACTATGGCCGAGAAGAGCATTCTCACCAAGGTGCTCGCCGCCGTCGGGACGGCACTGCTGTGGTTTCCGATTCTGGCGACAATCGCTATTTCCGTGGCCGGATCCATCAGGGACCGCGCGTTCCGGTTCGACTGGCTCATGCCGGTCGAACTCTTCCCGGTCGCCATCGCCGGTGGAGGACTGCTCACCTGGGCAGCGCTGCAGGCGCGTTTGCGGCGTGTACCCATCGGCTGGGGTCTCGGTGGCATGGTGGGGTTGCTGGCCGGCGGTCAAGCGCTTGCCGTCGCCACAGGGCTGGCCTCGGGTGAGACTGAGCCCGCGGGCTGGCTCTGGGCTCTCGTCATCGCGTCGATCGTCCTTCTATTGGCTTGCGCTCCTTAGGACCGGCTCGGAGCGCGTACTGCTGCTGCGAGATCTCTTCCACCACAGCGAGAGATGAGGTATCCGTGGTCCTAACCGGCTAGGAGGAGTCTCGCGAACTGGATGACGGGATCGGGCAGGGCGTGGGATCCTGCAGTTCGGCTCCTTACCGCTCTGCCCTGCCCTCTACGCCCGACTGGACTATGTGGTATTCGAGGCTTGCCTCTCGCTAGTAGCCGACCTGGTCAAGATCGCACCAGCTCGTCGAGTCCACGTGACGCCACCTGATGGCCTGGCTGTTATCCTGAAGCTTTATCATGATGTCTGCCTCGGGGCAATACTGCCTGTTTACTGTGCGGTTCTCTATCAGACGGATGTCGACTACATGCCCGATATAGCCCTGCCCAAGGTCGAAGTGCCTCCAGTTCGCGCTGGAGAAAGGCTCCCTATCCCATTTGTTGCGTATGGCTGTGGGGACCCCTGTTCCCTTGCCGTCTATGTAGAATTCGATGTATGCGGTCTTGTCGTCTCTCGTCATGTAGTAGAACCTGTGGTGTTCCTGCGTACAGTGAAACTTCACGTAGTCACCATCATGACAGAACAGTGCGCCAACGTAGGGGAAAGCCTCTCCACTGGACGTGGGCCACGTCTTTCCACTGAAGGTCTTGGCATGAGCGATGCTGGCGAAGACCACGATGACGAGGAACATGATGGCTAATTTCCTGATGACTGATTTCATCCGACTCTACCTCCTTGGCCGTTCTGGTAAACGAAGTGACCGGTTCTCCGCCCTCGGCGGAGCACTCCGAACCGCTTCACCACCTACCTCTTGGAATGCGGTCATGTCATGGTGAATAGACGTATGGGGCGGGCAAAACATGACACGGAACCTCGGGTTCAGCGATGCCTCTCCAGCCGAGGGTAGCGGACACGGAGACTGTCAGCGAGTACTGGAGGCGATCACTGGTGAATCGAGGGGGCTTCTCCTGGAAGAGGGCAATCGGCCTCTCTGCGGCGAAGGCCAAGCTGTCGAGAAGAATCGGAATTCCCTTGACCCGCAGCGGTAGACAACGCAAGTTTGGAGCGGCAGCAGGATGCATGACCTTCTTGCTTGTGCTTGCATTGGTCGCGTTTTCGATGGCCGTCGTGGCGCTCGCTTGCAGGTGAGAACCGTCGCGATCACCACGTTGCTTTCAACGTGAGAGCATGTTCGCAGGAATCGCGCGACGAACGCTGCAAGCGCGCCCCCTCGGCGATCCCGCGTGTATCGGTGAAGGACAGATCGGGCGAATGGCGTACTACGTACTATGTGATTGGGGCCGCCAGCTTGCCAACGCAAGGTCCGGCCGCGCGGCGGCGCCAGAGTCCCGCTGGGAAGGAGGTGTGCAGGTTGAGCCAGGATTGGGACGAGATCAGGACCGAGTTCGTTCGGGAGCGCTTGAAGGAGACCACGTGGGAGAACAGAAGCCGCATCGCGGCGCTGATGGCGCTCGAGGAGTACGTTCGAAGGCAGCAGATCGGTGAGCACATATCCTGTGTCGACGGCTGGTACTACACCCGCGTCGCCCGCGAGTTCCCCGTGGAGTACGAGTGCATCAAGCGAGAGATGGAAGAAGGCGTGCTCACTTCGTTCGCGGAGTTCATCGACATGCAGGCCGAGCACGACCGCAAGGTCGAGCAGAGCAGGATGGAGTCGGAGGAACGCGCCTCTCGCGAACGGGAGGAAGAGAGGCGCAAGGAGGCCGAATCCCGGAAGAAGTGGCGTCAGATGGGCGGGAAGGATTAGTCGCTCAATGCCCGGCGATCCTCCGACAAACTCCACCGCGGATACCTACCGAAACGGCGAGGACCCCTCACCTCGCCCCTGCCGCAGCAGACTGCCTTTGCAGTACCCAACACTCTGCCATCCGATTCTCGTAGCCGCGAGGCTTCATGGAGCCGTACACCCGGCTTGCCCTGACTACGGCCTTCATCCTCCACCAAGCCTTCTCCGCCGGGTTCAAATCGCGCCTGTATCACGGTAGATAGTACAGGTTCGCCTGACGGTGGCTAGCACGCCATTCCTGCACGCACTTAGCCTCGTAGATGCTGCAGTTGTCGAGGATGATGACCGCAATTCCCCGCTTCGTCGTCCGGCCGGATTCGAGCCACGGGTTCCACTCGGATGTCAGGGCAATGTGCCCTGAGGGCCGAATGGGCGGGCCACGGGTGACCGGGCCGATAAGCCGACGAGTCAACGAGCCGACAAACCGCCGGGCACACCCAAATGGGGCGCGTCGCCGGGCGCAGCGGATCGCCTGTCCGTCGCCCACGTGGCAAGTTGTG
>JANLFS010000144.1:0-225 GCA_024655925.1 Bacillota bacterium
GGTGTCTAGTGTCTGAACGGAATCTCGCGGCATAGACGCGCGCAGAAGCTTGGTCACGACGTTGTTTGCCTTGCTGTTAGCTCGGCCGGATGCGCAGCCGGGATGCGCAGCCCGGCATCGATGTGAGAATCCATCCGCCTGACTGAGGGGTTGTCATGGCTAGAGACCCACGCTTTGTCGCTGTTCACCGCGGTGGCCTGCTTGCGCTCTCTGACCACCGTCTGC
>JANLFS010000144.1:235-928 GCA_024655925.1 Bacillota bacterium
GCTCGCAAGCTGGGCTGCGGATTGCGCAGAGCATGTCCTTCCGCTATTCACCGCCAAGTACCCGGATGATGACCGACCGAGGCGAGCAATTGAGGCAGCTCGCAGGTGGTCTCGTGGGGAGGCCACTGTAGGTGAGGCACGTGAGGCGGCCAGCGCCGCCCATGCGGCTGCCAGGAGCGTGACTGACCCCGTAGCCCAGGCGGTCTGCCGCGCTGCCGGACACGCGGCCGGTACGGCACACATGGCCGACCATGAGCTGGGTGCTGCCGCCTATGCTATCAAAGCGGTGCGTTTGGCAACAGAAGCCGGAGCCGGGCCCGACCCGCGCTGTGTCGATCAAACGGAGGCAGGCAGGCGTGAGTGCCAATGGCAACGCGAACGTCTCCCAGAGGCTATCCGTGAACTCGTCCTCTCGGACCAGGAGCGGCGCAACAGCAAGTTCTGGTCGGTCTTTGTCTAGGCGGGGCTGGTGGGGGCCCCGACGGCCGGTGCCATGGAGCAGGACGCTTCAGGTGTCGTCATCGGGGGCGGTGCGGTGAGCGACGAGCGGACATGGGCATTACTCCGAAGCGAGCTTCGATAGCGCGGCGTTGTAGTCAATCGAGTTGTCGGTGATCTCGCGGCGGGCTTGGCTCGGTTCGCCAAGCACAACCCCGATTAGTGTGTCGTAGGTCTCGACTCGGACCAGCGGTC
>JANLFS010000144.1:938-5279 GCA_024655925.1 Bacillota bacterium
CCGATGTGAGTGAGGAGTGAGGGTAGTGAGTGCCTCAGGAAAAGGTCCAGCTTATTGCGTGCGGACTGAACGAACGGTGATCCGGTGTTGGAACCCAAGCGACGCCGTTCTTCTCAAGGAGGCCATCGATTCGAGCCTCGATCATCTGCGGCCGTGGATGCCATGGGCTGAGCAGGAGCCTACCGAGGTAGAGGCCAAGGTTGAGCTACTCCGAAGCTTCAGGGGAAGGTTCGACCTAGGCCAGGACTTCACATACGGGATCCTTGACCCTGACGAGAAAAGAGTGCTCGGGGGAACCGGTCTGCATACGAGAATCGGGCAAGGGGCTCTGGAGATAGGCTACTGGATACGTGCTGACTGCATTAACCGCGGATTGGCAACCGAGGTTGCAGCCGCGCTCACGCGCGTGGCGTTTGAGGTGAACCAGGTCAACCGGGTGGAGATCCACTGCGATCCATCGAACGTCCGAAGCGCTGCGGTGCCAAGGAAGTTAGGCTTTACCCACGAAGCCACTCTCCGGCAACGCGTGCCAGGATGCGGTGGCGAGCTTAGAGACGAGATGATCTGGACTCTGCTCAGAAGCGAGTACCCTGAGAGCCCAGCAGCACGGTGCAGCATCGAGGCGTACGATGCGATTGGTGCGAGAATCATATAGCGTTTCGGTACGTGATTCACAGTGTTGGATCGGTCTGGGGGCAGTCGTGGGGAAGGGATGCTGAGCTGTTGGCAGATTCTCAGCTTCTTATCGAAACGCACTTGCGCCGGCGGTTGTCCGCCAACAGGCAGGGACCGTGCGGGGGGGGGGGAGTTGGCGGGTTCATGGCAACGATATTCCATATCACGACTGAACGCGAGTGGGAGCAAGCCGTGCAGCGTGGCAGGTACGAGGCTCAATCCCTGGCGACCGTGGGCTTTATCCATTGCTCGGACGGGGACCAGGTGATTCGAGTTGCCAATAGCATCTTCCGGGGCACGCATGGGCTCGTGCTTCTTCACGTCTCTGTGGAGAAACTGTCCTCGCCCGTGGTCTATGAGAACCTTGAGGGTGGCGCGGAGCTGTTCCCGCACGTGTACGGGCCCATCGACCTGGGGGCTGTACGCGCTGTCAGCGTGTTCGAGCCTGCGGAGGACGGCACCTTCGACCACCACTACGCCGATACGCGGATCGAACCTCCCTAATAGGGGCTGAACACAAACACATATGCTGTGCCTTTTCGGAAAAGGAGTGTGCAGAGGGCTATGAACTCAAGAAGCAGTGGTTGAAAACGCAATTCGATTGAAGGTAATCAAGCTTGAGACGACGGAACAGGCTCAGTCTGCTCCTACGCCAGCAACGATATTCAGCCTGTTCTACAAGGGCAACTTCGTGACAACAGATATCAATGCCTGCATGGACAGTCGTTTTGACAAGTTGTCAGGCTTGGTGATGTCGAACCCGCCGTCCTCCACCCACCACAACGCCTCGAGAGGCATCACAGTGTAGTCTGTCGGAGCTTCCTTCTGGCGCTTTGAGGCAAACTTGAGGGTGTACGAGATACCATTAAGTGCTTCGATTGCTTGCCGAAAGGCACTCGACGTGCCTGGGGTCGAGCCGGGTTCGATCACGCCGTCTACCATAGCGAACCTGAACTCCGGCACATTCACGACTTCGACCTTTTTGGACGATGGCAGGTAGAGGTGTTTGAACTGTCTCCGCAGGTCAAGCTTTTCCACGCTTTGAGCCTCCTCCTTCTGCAGCAGGCCAGCTTTTCGCAAATGCCCCCTCTGCAGCAGACCTGCCCTTTCGCAAATGCTCCAACTGAAGGAGACCAGACTCTTCACGCATGTCATGGGCCTGGAGGCTGACGGATTCGCCTGGCAACAGCAAAGCGTCAGAGACCGTAACACCAGCTGTCTGCAGAGCCTTGCTGGCAGTCTTGACCAGACGTTCGCCAATTGTCTGCATTCCCCTGCAAGACACGTGGCTTGGGTGCAGAGCCTAAGCGGCTGGCGTTGCTTCGACGTTTGGTGAATGCAGGAAACCGTGTACTGGCAATCGAACAACATCAGGCATCACCATCAATAGTCGTGGTCAGGGGCCATCATCAGCGCGGTGGGCCTGATCCGGTTTGGTGGACACATATGGGCTTGGAGGTGTGATCCTCAAGGGGAGCTGTCCACGTACCACGGGGAAAGCCACCATATCCGCGACAGTTCAGGGCGGAGGCGGTTCGCCCGGTGCGCGAGAGCGGGAAGCCTATTGCCTCAGATCGCAAGAGGCCAGGGCATATCAGTGGAGTCGCTGCGTAACTGGACCAGGCAGGCTGAGATCGATGCAGGGGAGCGTGAAGGGCTAACGACTGCCGAGAGGGAGGAGCTCACCCGGCTTCGCCGATAGAAAAGGAGGTCGGCTGTCACAGAGAGAAATTAGAAGGAAGCCAAACAGTCCGTCGCATAGCCCTGGAGTGTCCACGAAACCGGATCAACTTCAGCGAGAGGCTTGCTGAACGCTGGGTAGTCTTCGAAGAACCCGCCAGCACGTTCGGCCTCCCGATTCCGGACGAGGACCGAGCCAGGTTTATCGCCCCCTATGAGAACAAGGTTCGGCTGGAGGCGATGAGGAACATGTCCGATCAACAGAGTTACCGCGTGATGCTGGTAGAGGACGATCCGAAGATCGCCAGGATCCTCACGGAGGAGCTGGAGCGGTACGGCATGACCGTTGCGGCAGTCGACGACTTCGCCCGGGTCAAGGAAGCCTTCTGCTCCTGCGAGCCGGACCTCGTGCTCCTTGACATCAACCTGCCGAGGTATGACGGTTACTACTGGTGCCGTCAGATCCGAGCTCTGTCCAAAGTGCCGATCATCTTCATATCCGCCCGGGACCAGGACGTTGACCAGGTGCGTGCCCTCGAGAGTGGCGGCGATGACTACATCAGCAAGCCGTTTAGCCTCGAGCTCGCGATCGCCAAGATCAGCAGCATGCTGCGTCGAACCTACGGGGAGTATGCTGTGCATAAGCATTTCGATGTCCTCAGGGTCGGAGACATCGTGATCAACAGAAATGATGGCACCGTCAGTCGGGGCGGGATCCAAGTAGAGCTCACAGGAAAGGAACTCGACCTGCTCTGGACGCTAGCTCAGCGCAACGGTGACATCGTGAGCCGCGAGGAATTGCTCGAGGTGCTGTGGGACGATGAGAGCTTTGTCGACGACAACACTCTGACGGTGAACGTTTCCAGGTTGCGACGGCGCCTCGAGGAGTTGGGCCTGGGAGGGGCCGTCGAAACGAGACGCGGCCAGGGATACCGTCTGTGCCTTCCGGGAGAGTGATTCTCGCATGAGTATGTGGTCTTTCCTGTTGGACCGGTCGCTGTACATCGCGCTATACGCCGGTTTCGGTGTGGCGATGGTGATCATCGTCCAGCTAGACCTGTTCTTTTCCGGGGCAAGCCTGAAGCCGGCCAACATAGCATATCTGTGGCTCCTGGGCATGGTGGGGCTCTTTGTGTTTCTCGTGGCCGACTACCGAAGGCAGGCAGTTTTCTTCAGGCGTCTTGAGGGTATCGACCGGGACGAGTCTCTGGACCGCCTGGGGCTTCTCGTGGAACCGAGCACACTCGAGCAGCGGATCTTCGCCAACGCTTGGGCGAAGCTGTATTCAAGGCTGCGTGCCGAACTCGTCGAGGAACACAACCGAGGCCGACAGAACGTGCACCTCGTCAGCCAGTGGGCGCACCACATGAAGGGCCCGGTTTCTGTAGTGGATCTGGAGCTGCAGAAGGCCAGGCAAATGGAGATGCAGCCCGAGTTGGCTGATGTGCTGCGCAGCGTGGCTGAAGAGAACCAGCGGCTGAACAGCTCCATTCAAATGCTGCTGAACATGGTGCGTCTGGAGGACTTCGCAGCGGATTTCACCCCTGAGAAGGTGGACCTGCTAGAACTGGTGCGGCAGCTCATAAACGAGAACCGTCGCATGTTCATCACCCACAGGGTGTTCCCAAGGATAGTGGGCGATGATGGCGGTGAGGCCAACTGGCCGCGAGTTGTGAGCGACAGCAAGTGGCTCCGCTTTGCGCTGCAGCAGGTGCTCAGCAACGCGATCAAGTATTCGTCGAGACCGGAAGGTGAACGCCACGATAGCTGCGGCGAAACCGGCGGCAGCGAAGCTGGCGACGGCGGCGAAGTTAGCGACGGCAGCGAAGCTAGCGGCAGCGACCGCCGCGGCGGCGAAGGAAAAAGCGGCGAGGTCACGTTCGCCTGCCGGAGAGGAGATGTAGAGGGCGAGATCGTGCTGGAGATCGAAGACAACGGCATCGGCATAGTGCCCGAAGACCTCGGCCGGGTGTTCAACCCCTTCTA
>JANLFS010000145.1:0-2206 GCA_024655925.1 Bacillota bacterium
GCTGCCCGCCGTGGGCAGCCGACTACTTCCCACGACTGCCGTGGATGCCGGTAATTCAGGTTGGGACGCAGCCACTACCGAGGGCGGCAGGGAACCCAACAACATAGAGAGGATCAGAGCCAGGCTGATCCCTCGGGATATTGACTTTTTCATCGTTACCCCCTGTTTTGAGTGGCCCTATTGCGGGTTGGTAAGTGAACGGACCTGTCAACAAAAAGAGCCGTTCAGAAATGCCACGATGGCACATTCCGAACGGCCCTGGTTCACTCCGGCAGCGGAGGATACGTCAGTTTGTGGAGAAAGAGAGAGAGAGAGAAACTCTCGATTCATCCTTGATTCCTGTTTGTGGTGCGCTCACGCTGTAATTTGTACTATCATGGCTAAAAAATACCACAAGATTTGCTAATTGTCAAGTCTGCCAACCGAGATCCGGTCATAAATACTTTTCCTCGGCAGGGATATGAGGTAGAATAGTTTCCGGTACAAAACTATTTCCAGTTGCTCTCAGCCCCCGCCCCGGGGGCGATTTAGGCGCAAAACCGTGTCAAAAAGAGGGCATTTCCTGTATGGGACGCCCCCGAGACGGGGGCTAGAGCGGTTTTGTACCGAAACTAGAATAGCCCCATCGCAACACGAGGAGGTGGTACAATGAGTGTCAGCGTAAGTGAGCTGAAAAACGCCCTGTCTGAGATATTCAACCGGGTAGCCTTTGGCCGGGAGCGGATCATTGTAGTCAGCCAAAGGCAGCCGTGATCAGCCTCCCGCGCGCCAGATAGAATACAGCAACCACAGTCCCAAGACACTGGCGGCAATAAAAACTAGCCCGGCGGGGACGATGATCCACATTACCTGGTTGCCGATGAAAGTGGGCAATAGCAGGGCCAGGCCCACGATGAAGGCGGCCACCAGGATGCTGACGGACAGGCGGTTGGCGATGCGATCCAGTTTGGACAGTGACCTTTCTGCCTCCTTGACTTTCAAAGTGATCTCGAACTCCCCTCCCTCTACCTGATCGAGAATATGCGGGATGCGGCGGGGCAGTGCGGCGAATAACTCGCCCCAATCGCTTGCCCCTTTGACTACTTTCTTCCCCCAGGCCCGGGGTGAGGCCATCTGGCGCATGAACCGGTTGACGTAGGGCTGGCTCACGGCGAAGACGTCGAAATCAGGGTCCAGTTTCAGGCCCACGCCCTCCATCATGCCCAGAGTCTTACCCAGCAGCCAGAGATCGCTGGGCAGCCGCAGATGGTGGCGATAAGCGATGGGCATGATCTCATTCACTACCTCTCGAGCGCGAATCTCCTTGAGGGGCAAACCCTGGTACTTGATCAGCAGACGTTCTATATCCCGCCTCAATCCCTCTCGGTCTCCCCGGCGTTGAGCAGCACTCATGCGAATGAGTTGCTCAACAATCCCCTCACTATCCAATCGCACGGCGACGATGAAGAGGCGCACTAGGTCCTCTTTGAGCCGCCGGCTCAGGTGTCCGACCATCCCGAAGTCCATAGCCCCGATAACTTCACCCTCCATCACGAAGAAATTGCCGGGGTGTGGGTCGGCGTGGAAAAAGCCATCCACCAGGACTTCTTTGATGATGATGCGGGCACTGTTCAGGGCAATCCGATGACGGTCTAATCCTGCTGCGTCCAAAGCTTCGATGTCGTCAATCTTGATGCCGCTGATGCGCTCGAAGACTATGACCCGGCGGGTAGTATAGTTCCAATAGACCTGGGGGATGTAAAGATACTCCTCATCGGCGAAGTTACGGCGGAAGCGGTCGGCGTTGCGTCCTTCCCGCCGGTAGTCCATTTCGGCCCGCAAGGTGACAGCGAAGTCCTCTGCGATCTCCGGCAAGTCATATATCTCCCCCAGCGGTGTACGTTCCTGAAGCAGGCGCGCCAGATCGAAAAGTATCTCCAGGTCGGTTTCGATAGTCTCCTCAATGTCTGGCCGCTGTACTTTGACTACCACTTCATCGCCCCCCGGCAGGATGGCGTGATGCACCTGGGCCAGCGATGCGGCGGCCACGGGTTCAGCCTCGAAGGAAGCGAATATCTCACCCAGAGGAGCTCCCAGTTCTTCTTCGATCTCTTGTCGGACTGCTTCCCACGGGGCTGGTGGAACAGTGATGCATGACCTTGTTAAGAACTACATTGTTGAGCATTTTGGCGGTTCATGCAACGCTGAGGTTTCACTTGAAGCTTTA
>JANLFS010000145.1:2216-5228 GCA_024655925.1 Bacillota bacterium
GGTGGAACAGTGTCCTGCAATTTTGTCAACTCGGCGATGTAGGCCGGGGGAATGAGGTCCGGACGGGTGCTTATGATTTGGCCGAACTTGATGAAAGTTGGTCCCAGTTCCTCGATGGCCAGGCGTATCCGTTCCGGCGTGGTCGGATGTGGCCTTTCGCTTGTTTCTCGGCGCAACCATCGGCGGGGCAAAGAGAGATAGGAGACCAGACCCAGTTGGTCAACGAGCTCGCCGAAGCCGTATTTGATCAACACTCGGGCTATCCCCCGGTAGCGTTTGAGGTGTCTAGCTCGCTGTCCTAATCTTTCCATCTCATTTCTCCGGCGAGTCGTTGCGCTGGCAGAACTGCCTGGGCAATGTCTTGAGCTTCGACCATTGCTTGCGTAGTGGCGCACGCGGCCGAGAGGTAAGCGCGAGGCGCTGCTGCAAAAAGCGATGCCAGGTATCGAGGTCACGGCGTGCAAGCAGCCGACGGATACGCTCGCGTGTGAGTTGCCCTGCGTCTATCTCTACCCAGCGGGTGAGTTGTTCCCGTCCCGAACGGCTGAAACGCTGTAGCGGATTGGCGAACCGCCCCAACTGTTGGCGCAGTTCATCCACATCTATCAGCGGGCGATTGGCAGAAGCGCTGGGCGGACCAAATGCGCCGAACTCATACTCGAAGGGGATGGCGCGTACCGGCTTGCCCGCCAGCGCATACATTTCGCACCAGGCGTACTTCAACCCAAGCCCCGCAAGCCCCTCTTTTTCCACACGCCGCATCGAGACCGGGATGCGGGTAGTGGTTAAAATACCGAACTTTCCATACCGCGTAGCGCGGCGGGCGTAATCATGGTCCTCACTTAACCTGAGCGTTTCATCAAAGCCACCGATCTTTTCGTGGATGGCGCGCTGCACCAGAATACAAAAGCCGGGCGCATGCGGTGAGATGGGCCGCATGGCCAGTAAGTAGAGGTTGGTTGCCTCGGCGGCGATTTGGTCAACCAGGTCGCCGTCCAACGCGGTGATAAGGGAGGTGGCGATGGCATAGCCTTCGCCCTCAAATTCCTCCACTGCACGCGCGATGAAATCGGATGGCGGAACAACGTCGGCATCGAGAAAAAGAAACAGGTTTCCTGTGGCCACACGCGCCCCCGCGTTACGCCCGGCAGCAGGCATCCCACCATGTACTACGCGAGCTCCGCGTTCTTGGGCCAGTTCCGCCGTGCCATCGCACGAGCCCGCGTCGGCCACGATGATCTCATCCGGGGGACGGGTCTGTGCGGCCAGGGCATCGAGTAAGATGGGCAAATAGGTTGCCTCGTTCAATGTGGGGATGATAACACTTAAACGCATGGGTTCACCTTTAATGCCTCCTGAATACGAGGTATGGCCTCCCATGCAGCCCTTTCTCCTATGGCTATGATCTCCTCCGCCCGTGGGAAGCCATTGAAAAGGGTGATCCTGTCATCCAGCGGCGGGTGGATTAAAACCTCGGGGTCAGCCTCGCGCAATTTCTGGGCCAGGATCTGTTCCTCCATGATACCCACCGTCCGCCGCAGGGTTTCGATGATCAGGGGAAGCTGGGTCAGGGCCAGGCCCTGCTGCTCCGCCTCCAGCAGTCGGGAGAGTCCATTCGGCCCGGCTGACACGTCCACGGCGATGACCACGTGGGCCCCCATACGACGCACGACATCGGCCGGCAGGTTGTTGAGTACACCCCCATCCACCAGGAGATAATCGCCGAGGCGGAAGGGAGCGAAAACGCCGGGCAGGGAGACGGTAGCCCGCACTGCATCAACGACGGAACCGCTGTTCAGTATCACCTCCTGGCCACTGATCAGATCCACGGCCACCAGGGCCAGAGGAATCTTCATATCCTCGAAAGTCTTCTCCCCCAGATGGGTGGTCAGATACTCCTGTACTTTCTGGCCCTCAACCAAACCGCGCCGGGGCAGGCTACGGTCCAGCAGAGTGATCAGATTGCGCAGCTGACCCATGCGCAGGGCCTCTTTCTCGATGTAATCCGCGCTCAGGCCCGAGGCGTAGGCGGCGGCAATCACCCCGCCCATGCTGGTCCCGGCCAGGAAATCAACGGGAATCCCCAGATCCGCGCTGTGAGCAAGTCGGGCATCAGTTCCGCATCCACTGCTTGTTCGTAAGGCCGCAAGTCAATCTCGTTCTGCTTTAACGCCGCCAGGATCACCGGCGCGGCCAACTGGGCGCTGCGGATAGCATAGTATATCCCTTCGCCGCTCCAGGGCGGCGGCTGTGGAAAGCCGCCCTGCTTTGAAAATAAGCGTCAGGGCAGGTTTCCATACCTGCCCACAGCGGCGGCTATAGAAAGCTGCCCTGCTACGAACAGAAACGCCAATGTCCAATACCCAACCTGATAGTGCGGGACGAGAACATCAGGCAGATTGCTACCGGGCCACGTAGCATCTCACCCTCGCCTGTGCCCGCTCCGCTCGGTAGTCGGGGCAGCAACGGCAGGCGTCAAGATCGGTTAAGATGCGATCCATGAGCCGGCATTCCAGCCTGGCCTGGATGAAATGCCCTCGCTTCCTGTCCACCCGCAGGAAAGTATAGACCTCCAGATGCTGGCACAGGGGTACGTCCTTCAGTTCAAATAGCGGACAGGTGCGACACAATGCGCGAGTCTCCCCCACCGCGTAGAAGTTGACACCAGCCGTGCAGCAATAACCCCCCGGTTCGGGCCCCATCTCCAGAAATTGACAGTCACTCATCGTCACACTCCTCACCTTCCTCACTTTCCCCATTCCGGCAGTTCATCGTCCGCCTCCATCGTTCCGAATGCGCCCAGGATATCCACGTCTTCCAGTGGAAACTCGCGGGCCACGCGGCGCAGGAGTGCGTTCATCAATCGTGCTCGATCCTCGCGCGTCAATCCTTCCAGCGCCCGTGGCAGATTCTTCTCAACGAGCTCGGTCAAGAAGGTCACCTTTTCCTCGCGACTCAGGCGGGCCATCCACTTGGTCAGGGCCTCGCCTGTCAATTCCATGATCTCTTGCT
>JANLFS010000146.1 GCA_024655925.1 Bacillota bacterium
GTTTAACGTGTGCATCGAAAGATGCGTTCCCGGCCACCAGCTTCGGTATAGGTCGTCGGTAGGGTGAAGCATGAAGTCGATGACGCGACTGGCACGCATTCTTGGAACGTACATGGACGATTCAACTGTAAACGTCGGTACACGCCCCCCTCCCGCGAACCTGTGCCCGGCTACTGATTCCACCTATCCCAACTATCCCAATAGCCCCGATACGGGCAGGCTAATGAGTCTGAGGAGAGACCCACTGTCATTGCCGCATTGTTCCTGCCTCCAAGGTCAGAGTCGGCAACCTCTGGCCCGTCCCTTGGCACGCAAACCTCCGGCACAGGCACACACGATTCGGCTCGGAGGCTCCGACCGGTGGCAGGGCAGGCCGGCGGTGCCGAGCGCGACTTGCCCGGCTCCTCCGGGTGAGCCGGCACCTACACATCATCAGCCGCTGCGCACCGTTCGACGTGGGTATGCCGTCGGGGCAGGTAGACCGTTTTTCCCCTCTCCTTGTCATTGTCCGATGCCGCCCGCACCTGTTACCTTAGCACGAACACGCCCCACCCGAGATAGCGCCGGCCATACTGCAAGTAGACCCGGCGGTTGTGGCTGATCCAGTCGAGCAGGGCGGACGCGTCGGGATCATCGGGGTTGGCACGCAGGAAGTCGTCCACCGCCATCCACTGCGGCGCTTCGTACCGATCCCAGCCATCGTGGTTCGCCAGAACCATCTCGATCAGGCGCATGCCCGCCGACTCAAACCGATCGAGCGTGCCGTCCAGGGTAACATAATCATCCCTGCCGATCTCCAGGGCGGCATAGGCGGCCTCCGGCGGCGGCTCGATCCAGTAGGGTTCGCCGACCAAGATCAGCCCCCCCGGCCTGAGCGCCGGCTTCATCAAGTCCAGCGTGCCGACCAGGCCGTTCCCGATCCATGTCGCGCCGATGCAACTTACCACGTCGAAGTCGTGGGTCGGCCCGGGATACTCTCCGGCGTCGCCCTGGACGAACGTCAATCTATCCGCCACGCCCAGTTCTGCGGCTCGTTTTCGCGCAGCTTCAAGAAACACGGTGCTGATGTCCACGCCCACGCCGCTGATGCCGTACTTCTGCGACCAGCGGCACAGCATCTCCGCCTTGCCGCAGGCCAGGTCCAGCTGCCTGATACCGGGATGCAACCGGCAGATCTCGCCCAACAGCATCAGCTGGTCTTCGGTGAACGGATTCAGGATCCGATGATAGGCTTCGGCGATTTCGTGAAAACGCAACGACACGGCAATTCCTCCTTACGACGGCATTTCGCCGCCGATTCTTCTTCCTCGCGAACAAGGACAATCCGCGTGGGCGGCCGCGTGAGGCAACCGCCTCCGGGCGCAGCTTCAATCCTCCTCATGGACTGGTCTCAAGGCCATACCTGGTGAGTGCGGACCACTTATCCCTCAATCGCCACCGCTCTCAAGAAGCAATCGCTGATCGATCCAAACACCTGTGGACATGACCACATCAGCGGCTGTTCCCCTGGAGTTGACCCGTCTTCATGGACGGCTCACAGCCGCGAGACGGGTCTCTCATTCGTTTGCTGAGAGGCTTGTCCCCCATGGACCACCCTACCACTCTTCTGGAGAAGACACCGATCAGCGCGAGAGGAAGGTTGTGCATCAAGCCGAGCAGGCACGCACCGGCTTACCGAGCTGTATGCGGAATGCCTCACCCATTTCCTCTGTGGTCAAGATGTCGAATCCCGCTCTCTTGCCCATCTCAACGTAATACTTCATGTCCTGTTCAGCATCTCTCCAGAGGACTCCGTATGCTGTGCTGACCAACTTGTCTGCCAGCCTGACCTCCAATGGAACCACGAAGATATCTTTGGCTCCTCCCGGGTATCTAGGGATCCTCGCATCCCAGATGGTGAACACGCCTCCATCCTTCAGAACCCTGTACACCTCGTCAAACACCCTCTGATGATGCCGTCTTTCTATGTACATCAGCGTAAAGAACGATGTCACTGCGTCGAACGACGTGTTCAGGAACCCCATCTCTCTGGCATCCATGACGATCTTTAGCGGACCTTCGGGTGCCTTGGCGAGTTCATCTCGTCCGGTATCGATCGCCACAACTCTATCGCCCAGAAGCTGTCCAATAATCCCTTCTCCTCCGCCACCGATGTCCAGAATCCTACCATCCGGCGTGAACTCGGTCAGATCAACCCTTTGAACGTCAGCTGAGAACACTCTATCGTCGCGGCTCATGTACGAGACCCCCTTCGCTACCACTCGCGCTCTCGATGTCGCGCTCTAGATGCCTGCACCCTCTATGTCGCACTCTCGATGCTTGCACCCTGTGGAGACCGCCTGAGCGATGCCTAGGTCGTGATACGTATCCTCATCCTGCCATAGCTCAGGGAAGTCCAGTAGACGCAGACGGCATGGGCCATAGACATCCCTTGGTCTGCGCATTAGCTTTCGCGAAGTCACCACTCCAATGCTGCAAGGCTGGGTTTCGTAGAACCGCGATCCGAGCACAATCAGCCACTTAACGGCTACTGAACACACGTCCATAGCCTCTGAACTCGTCTATGCTCGAGAACTCGTTGATCGAGACGCCATGCCTCTTGAGGACGGCAACGAGCCTGGCTTCGTGCTCGGTCGCGGACTCCTTGGCCAGTTGGTATTTCCCTTCACTCAGTGGTGTGCAGAGGTCAGGGAAACCGTGGTCACCGTAGTTGCTACCGAGCAGACCCTTCACTTCTCTGACGATGTGGTTGGCTGCGAAAAACGCCTTGGCATGCTCCGCGTTGTCGCACGCATGGTACAGCTTATTGTAAGTGGACTTAAGCTCTTCATAGAAGCCTCTTGCGGTTTCATCGGATATGACCGGCTCTTCTCTACCCTTGGCATCGGAGACCACCAGATCAACGCTGTGGATCAGCGACCTGACATCTCGTAGAATGGCCTGTGGGTCATTGCCGCTGATCACTGCTCGGAAGAGATCCATGAACCCATCTGGTACGACGGAGAATCGCCGCAGTTCATCTTCTGCCCTAGCTGCCCCTTTCTTCGTGTAGGTGGAATTGGCATACGCCAGCGCAGCTAGGATCTCCTCGAGGATGTCGGAGCTAGCCAACCTAACTCGCTCGAGATCGCTGCTATACAGGCAAGCATCGAAGAAGAGAGCCTTTGCCTCGCCGAGGATCCGCTCTGCTTTTCCCAGCAACAGTGGCCTTTTCTCCGGCGTCATCAGCTCTTCAATTCGTCTCTTCAGCGAATTGAACCTCTCCAGATTCTGATCATCCCCGTAGTAGACAACGCGAGCGTCAGCAACGATTGATACGAGACACTCATCGAAGTTGGCTATGCGCTCGGCGCGCTCCCAGGATATTGGCCACAGATCGTATCCAATGCCGTTAATGATGAACTGATGGCTCATCTGATAGCCTCGCGGGGTGTTGGGGATGAAGTAGAAATCTGTGTCCGACACCGGGGTTGGGGTGCCGACGACGTGTGACCCGTAGCAGGCCACAATCGCTGTGTCCTAGGAGAACACGGTCTCCACCCTGTCAAGCAGACTATCGACGATTTGCCGCTTGTCCTGTGGCAGGTCGATGCTGAGTCTCATCTTCTCCTCTACTCCTCAAGTCTAGCGACTGAGATCAGCTGTGCTCGAGCCGATCAGTCCAGCATTACTTTGTTGGCATTCGCAAAGGGCCTTAGCTCATCAGCTCTTCTCTTGATTTCGAGTCCATCTTCTCGATGGCGTATCTCAGCGATACTCTGGGCATGACCTGCTTCCGCTCCATGACGAAATCGTATACCAGCTTCGGATCCTTGTTGGAGATCTCCTTCAGCATCCAGCCATACCCTTTCCGCACCAAGTCATGCTCATCCAATAGCAGTCTGTCTGCGATTTCTAGCCCTTGCTTGAACAGCCTCCCTCGTCGGATCGAGTATATCAGGACGACGGCAGCCGCTCTTCTGACCCAGCAGTTATCGGACACGGTCCATCGGCGTATGCTGTCTATGCTGCTAGGATACTGAAACACGTAGAGACCCAAAGCGTGAGTGCACAGGTCGTCACAGCTTTCCCATCCAGACACATGGTCGTTTAGCCATCTGTAGAAGACCTGGTAGTCATCTTCGTCATAGCGCTTGATCCTGAAGGCGAACTCGAAAGCTATTGTTCTCTTCTCCCACTCATCGCACTTCAATGACTCATCGCAAATCTGCAGTATCGTCTGCTTGTCGCGACGTCTGACTCTCTGGTAGTGTCTCTTGCAGATGTCTCTGACAACCGAGGTCGGAATCCCACGATTTCCGCGCTTCTCTCTTTCCAACAGGATGTCGCGGCCTATGCTCTCCCTTATCTCTAGCACGTCGTTCATTGTCATCCTCCCATGTGACTCGCGCAACACCGTTAGCCTGGCTGTGAGCGAGCATTGCTTCAGTGCTCCTACCATATCCCTGGGAACGACCGACATCTCACCTTCTCAGAGTGGTCTCTGTAAGCTGCCGATTCCCTTTGGGACGTTGTGTCCGTCCCCCCGCAACGCAGCTCGGGTCCGGTTGAGGCATCGTGTCTTATCTGCCACAACGCGATCCCGATGCTTTAGGACGAGACGGACTTCCTGGATTTCTTTGGGCGGCACCCATACCGGACGCAGCGTCTCCAGCGCCAGCATCTCCGCCAGCCGTTTCGCATCGTTGCGATCACGATGGCGTCCGTCGCCGTAACGTTTGAGATGATTGGCGTCTGCAACGACCACTTAACCGGCGTGGGGAGCCAAGGCGTGGGGAGTCAAGATTTCATAAACGTGAAAGGCGTTTCAGGTTGCCTCGACCGCAATGTGCGTCTCGCCACCGACCTGATCCTTGATAGACTTCGACGCGGTCCTGCCCGGACCGCCGCGCCCAGTCCCGTCCGCTGGACACGCCTGTTAGGCAGATGAACCCGAGCAATGTCGCTCAAGGACACCTGGCAATGCTGCGAACTCTATGGTAAAGTGCTCATTCATCATCTGGGCGAATCGTGTCGAGAAGTATACTCTGAAGAGTGGGTCCAGAAGTCGCTCAAGTAGCCCAGAGTATCCCACCCTTATCGTGTGAGTGATTCTCGCACCGCCATCATCGTCATCAATCTTGATGACCAGCCAGCACGGTAGTTCCACGATATATATGAACTGCCAGG
>JANLFS010000147.1:0-1151 GCA_024655925.1 Bacillota bacterium
GCGACTAATCGAATTCATCAAGGAGCGTACAGACGGCAAGATTCTTTTCCATTGCTGCGGGTCAGTCGTGTCACTCCTCGATGACCTCATCGAGATCGGCATCGACGCCATCAATCCGGTACAGGTAGCAGCGGAGGGTATGGGCGACACAGCCGCACTCAAGGAGCAATTCGGTGACCGAGTAGTTTTTTGGGGAGCCATAGACACACAGCACGTGTTGCCTCATGGAACTCTCCAGGACGTGAGTCTGGAAGTGGAAAGGCGAATCATGGATCTCGCCCCCGGGGGTGGGTACATCGCTGCTGCCGTTCACAACATCCAGCCAGATGTGCCACCCGAGAATATCGAGGCCATGTTCTCCCGATTGGCCAGCTTCGGCCATCGTCCCTTTGATCGGTCACCCGATCGGAACACTCAGAAGGACTAGACTGAGAGGGTGAGAAGACTCGCATGGGCGCCTTCTTCATTGAACAGGTCATTCAGGGCATATGCCTGGGGAGCCTCTACAGCCTCGTGGCGGTGGGCCTTGTAATGATCTATCAAGCTGTCAGCGTGTTCAATTTCGCGCACGCTGACCTCGTGGCCTTAGGTGGTATTGCTGCTTTTGTGGCGTATAGAAGCGGGGTGACTGCTTTTGTGCTGACCGGGTTGTGCGCCTTTGCCGCGTGCTTCGTAACCGGCATGTTGGTGGAACGTGTTGCGTTCAGACCTCTGCTCCGGGCGCCCGGCCAGAACTACCTCATCGCCACTATAGGCATCGGCATAGTACTGCGCAATCTCATGAGGATCATCTTCAGCGCTGATGTCTTCGCGTTCCCGTCTGTGTTCGGTTCGGACCCACTGATAGTCGGATCTGTCCTGATCGTCCCCGACAACATTGCTATCCTGCTCGTTACCACGATCGCAGTTGTCGCGCTTCACCTGTTCTTCAAGAAAACACTCCTTGGCAAGTCCATGAGAGCCGTGGCTCAGGATCGCGAGGCGGCACAAGTAATGGGGATCAACGTGAACCGGAGCATCTCGTGGACATATGGGCTCAGCGCGGGCCTTGCCGGGCTGGCCGGGCTGTTGGTAGCGCCGATTTTCTACGTTAGCGCCGAGATGGGCGGCCCGTTACGGATGAAAGCATTCATTGCCTTTATCCTAGCTGG
>JANLFS010000147.1:1161-5101 GCA_024655925.1 Bacillota bacterium
AGCGGACAGCATCTGGGGTGCCATAATCGGTGGCTGCATCATCGGGATCACCGAGGCGCTTGCTGTAGGCTTCATATCCTCGCGTTTCAAGGACGTGATCTTGTTCTTCCTTATGACGCTGTTCTTGGTATGGAAGCCTGGAGGCCTCCTGTCCAGGAGAAACGGCGCGTGAGGAGGGAGAAGGACTGATGAGAATGCGTGCGAAACGGATAGTTCTAGGGGTTGCAGGGGTCTTGGTGCTCATTGCTGCGGTGCCCTTGGTCTACTCACAAGAGTACTTTCTTCACCTGTGCATAATGGCGATGATTTCGGCTATCGTGGCTGTGGGCTTGAGCCTTGTAAGCGGTTACACCGGCCAAATGTCACTCGGCCATGCGGGGCTCTATGCCGTCGGGGCGTACACGTCAGCTCTACTTACCACGAGGTTCGGTGTATCGTTCTGGGGAGCTGTTCCGGCAGTGCTGGTGGTGTCAGCGCTCGCCGGGGTTGTCATCGGAGCGCCCAGCATTCGGCTGAAGGCCGGTTACCTTACCATCTCGACGGTTGCCTTCGGCGAGATAGTACACCAAACCGCCAGAAATTGGGATAAGGTAACAAAAGGCCCAACCGGAATTGGCGCCATTCCATCCCCTGAACTCTTCGGGCTGGAAGTGATGACTCTCAGAGCGTGGTATTACTTTGCTTTCGTTTTCTTACTCATCGCTGTTTGGATCTCAGCGCGGATTGTCAATTCCCATATCGGGAGAGCTCTCAGAGCGATCCGCGAACACGAACCTGCGGCTCAGGTCATGGGGATCAACAGCAGTTACTACAAAGTGCTGGTTTTCGTGGTGAGCGCGGTGTTCGCAGGGATGGCAGGTGCCCTCTACGCGCACTTCATCACATTCATCGCCCCTGATAACTTCACGCTGAACGAGTCTATAGGATTCCTGGTCATGACGGTGGTAGGGGGCATAGGAGCCATATCTGGCGCCGTATTCGGGGCCTTTGTGGTCACAATCATTCCCGAATACTTGCGTGCGTTCGGCGATATCCGCCTGGTCCTCTACGGGCTTATCCTAGTGCTCTTTGTGTTGTTCATGCCGAAAGGCCTCGTGCCTTTCATTGCTGAGCACGTCAGACGATGGACCAGGAGGGCAACGCGTTCACAGGCCTCACGCGATACAGCGCCCCGGAGGTGAGTCGACATGCTGCTCGAGGTAAAGGAAGTAACTAAGCGATTCGGTGGGCTTGTGGCCGTAAACCAGGTCAGCTTCACTGTGGAACGCGGGCAAGTGTTCGCAGTCGTGGGACCGAATGGTTCGGGCAAGACTACGCTGTTTAACGTGATCTCCGGAGTCCTGCCCTGCAGCGGTGGGCACGTATTCCTGGAGGGAACCGAACTCACAGGAAGGCCTAGCTACGACATTGCCAAGCTGGGTGTGGGGCGGACCTTCCAGAATATATGTATCTTCCGAGAGTTATCGGTGGAAGAGAACGTTCTCGTGGGCCGTCACTGTAGGACAAAAGCGACATTCCTCAACTCCTTCTTCCGCCCTGCATGGGTCCGCGAGGAGGAGGCTGCGAACCGGGAGAAGGCCCTTGAGATGCTCGAACTCGTGGGACTCTATACAAGGCGTGATGAACTCGCAAAGAACCTAGCCTATGGCGAGCAGAAGCGCCTGGAAATTGCGCGGGCCATGGCTACTGACCCTCAAGTGCTCCTCCTGGATGAGCCTGCTGCAGGCCTGAACACAAACGAAGTGCGAACCCTGCACTCGCTCATCGAACGCATCATCGGACTGGGCATCACGATTCTTCTCATTGAACACAAGATGGACCTTGTGCTGCGAGTGTCCGACCGGCTTGTTGTGCTGAACTACGGTCGGAAAATAGCCGAAGGCCCCCCGGGCGAAGTGGCCAAAAACAAGGACGTGGTAGAAGCCTATTTGGGCAAGAGTGAGGTCAGTGCCTGAGCAGGCACGGCTGAACGTGTTTGTGAATGTATTCTCAGTAGCCGCAGGCGGTGAAGATGAATGTTGCAGGTTGATAAGGTCTGTGCCTACTACGGAGAGGGCCAAGTTCTCCATGATGTCAGCCTCAAGGTTGAGGCGAAAGAGATAGTGGCACTAATCGGCGCGAATGGCGCCGGGAAGACCACGACGCTCAAAACGATCATCGGGCTAGTTCCGCCTAGGAGAGGCACCGTTACGTTCATGGGTGAGAGAATCGACGGTCTCCCCACATACGAGATTGTGAAGAAAGGCGTTTCTCTCGTCCTCGAGGGACGCCGGGTTTTCCCTCAATTGACCGTGGCGGAGAATCTCGAGGTCGGGAGCTTCTGCAGACGGGACCGGCGCGAGGTAGCTGCTGATATCGAAGAGATGTACACACGGTTCCGTGTCCTTCGGGAGAGGCGAAACCAATACGCAGGCAGCCTGTCAGGGGGCGAGCAGCAGATGCTGGCCATTGCGCGCGCTCTTGTCAACAGGCCCAAGCTATTGCTCTTGGATGAACCTTCGATGGGACTCGCACCCATCATGGTCGAGCAGACGTTCGAAATCATAAAAGAGACCAACAAGCGGGGAGTCCCCATTCTCCTGGTGGAGCAGAACGCCAGAATGGCATTGGCCGTTGCACAGAGAGGGTACGTGATACAAAACGGCTCCATCATGTTGGAAGGGTCGGCCAGTAGCCTTGCTGGCAACGAGATGGTGAGGAAACTGTACCTCGGAGAGGTCACGCAAGAGTAGGAAAGGTGGGGGAGTTCAACCACTGTACGTGGTAGGAATCGAAGGCAGGCATGTAAGCCGCTTCTCAGAGCAGCATGCCGCTACACACGGGGGGACTCAATATGTCATATGACTGGGAGGCGGTTCGTCACGAGTTCCCTGTGGCCCAGGAACACGTGTACCTTAACCACGCGCAGATCGGGCCATTGCCTCAGTGTGTTACAGCACGACTCCGCGAATACGTGGATGACTGGTGTGCCCACGGGCGAGCATGTTATTCCAAGTGGGAGGGAGAGACCGAAAACACCAGGCAGAAGGTGGCAAAGCTCATTGGGGCGTCGCCTGACGAAATCGCCTTCACGGGAAGTACTACATCGGGAGTCCTTCTGATCTCCCACGCACTTGGCCTGCGGCCGGGCGACAATGTGTTAACGGCTGACCTGGAGCATCCCGCGAACGTCAGCGCGTGGCTCGCTCTGTCGAGGTCGGGGGTGGAGACGCGGTTCGTGAAGTCGACGCAGGGCCGGGTACTGGTTAGTCATGTGGAGGCGATGATGGACGAGGCCACGAGAGTGGTGGCCCTGAGCTTCGTCGAGTTTACCAATGGATACCGGAACGACCTCGTCACCTTGGGCCGCCTTTGCCGCGAGAGGGGCGTCCATTTCTTTGTCGATGCTATCCAGGGTATTGGAGCTCTTCGTTTCGACGTGGGTGAGTATTTTGTTGACTCTCTCTCCTGCGGGGGGTACAAGTGGCTGTTGGGGCCTTTAGGGACGGCATTTGTCTATGTCCGCCGTGATCTCATCAAGTCAATGATCCCTCCAGGCATATCGTGGAAGCACACAATGGCCTCCAATCGCCTAAGAGATGTGGTGATGAGGGACTCAGACTCAGGCGAATACGATCTGACTATCCCGGCCTTCGAGCACGAGTATGACCGGTACCAGGGTGCCGGAGACGCGCTCCTACCGTACTCTGCACGGCGGTTCGAGGAGGGAATGCCCAACCTCCCAGGGATGATCGGGCTCGGGGCGGCGCTCGATCTGATACAAAGAATAGGTGTGGATCGCATCGAGCAGCGGCTGTGTACGCTTACCGATCTGCTCTGTGACAAGCTCGAAGCCAAAGGGTACGTGGTCCTAAGTTCGCGTTCTGCTGGCGAGCGGTCACAGATTGTATCGTTCGGCCATGAAACGTACACCGGCGCCGAGCCTTTTGAAGAGCTCGGC
>JANLFS010000148.1 GCA_024655925.1 Bacillota bacterium
CAATAATCTTGCCCTATTTTGAAGAACCCGGTCAACCCTTCCTTGACTGTAGGCCTAACTCTTGATAGAATAAAAAAGCGTCGGGCAGTGGCGCAGCTTGGTAGCGCGCTTGGTTCGGGACCAAGAGGCCCCGGGTTCAAGTCCCGGCACCTCGACCATTCTTTGGATCATCCACGGGCGGGCGCTTTGGGCCCGCCCTTCGACTTCGTAGAAGTTGGTCACACTGTGACGATGCACCCTGACGTCTCGTTGCCTTTGTGACCGGCGCTGTAGTATAATTAAGGGGCAATCTTCTCGAGCGCTCAAAGGAGTAACTGCTCCAGGAGAGATGGCCAGCCAGACTCGGATATAGGTTGACGCGAGAGTGGCGGAACGGCAGACGCATCAGACTTAGGATCTGACGGGGAAACCCGTGCGGGTTCAAATCCCGCCTCTCGCACCATGACACTTTGAAACGCCCCACTAGCTGGGGCGTGTATTATTGGTGGCGACTGGCATTGCCCAATCGCCACCCGTTTACCTCTAATACCAGCTAGAAGGGCTAGGTGTGGCACACATCCGTTCTCCTGCCGATCTCGCATAACGGTTTCTGACGCCCCCATCTCAGCCGGGCGACATATCATGTCAGGGAAACAAACAGAGCTCCTGAAAAGGCGCTGGGTGCGCGGTCCAGCAGAGGGACTGTGGTGCGTCCACACTGCTTCCGAAGTTGCCGGCTGCGGCAGGAAAGAGCGCCCGCAAGCAAGGCCCACGCCAGTCAGGGCCTCACCTGAAGGCACCCGGGGTTATGGGACGACTCAACGTCGACCGTAATCTCAAGCGCGGCAACTACCCGAATCCATGGGTCAGTTTTGCGGTCGAGATCACCAAGGATCTCAAGTGCCGCCGTGTGGAGGACTCGCATCCGGATGAGATTGGCGGATAGTGACCTCTCGAAATGCTGGGCGTTGCCCCCGCTCTGCGGAAGCGAGTCCGAAGCTGATGGAGACTCTGGGAGGAAAGCCGGCCCACCCACGCGAAGCCGTATATGCTGACTCCTCGAAGATACCCTTAGCAACGAGATGAGCCGGATGCCTCTGGATGACCCATGGTCTGCGTCTGGTCCGCTTTGATGTCCAGGCTCATCCCAGGAACGAGCTGAGGCTCGTCGTTCGATGGTGCCTGTAAACGCCCAGAACTGCGCCGACTACTTCTTTGACCATGCAGAAGAGTGGTAGGATTCGGTCGGGGAAGTCCAGTTGGCAGGTCAGTTTCCATATGTGGTGTCGCCGTGGCCCGCCGCCTGGTTCGAATGGAAGATCGACAATGGATCCATCTGCTGCCGAGGACACTTCAAGGACTACCGGGAAGGGCGTGAGCTGTCTGGATGATGTCACGATCTCTACTGGTGGGACATGCAGGTGTGCAGCAACAGAGACACTTGGGTTGTTGAGAAGGTGTGCAGAGTAAACACGGAATGACGGCCAGCATGGCGGCGCGACAGATATTGCCCACCACATCACAGCGACTGGCGCGTCTACGCAGGGGTTCATCATGGCAATGAGCTAATGGGCGCAGCGACTACTGGGGCTGAAACATCCTGAAGGCTCGATCCACCAGTCTACTGAGGGTGCCGTGCCTGTCCTTGCTTGGGACCGACTTCGTGTGCTTCTTGAGCCACCGGCGGATACGTCCCACTGAAAGCCGAGCTGTTTGAGTTGGTGAGGCGCAATCTGAGTCCTCCGGAGTCTCGCGAGTGCTGCTGTCACACGATCCCCCTCCTTCCCCGACTCCTGTGTCATATGGATGTTCCCATCATTGTACGATGGGGTTTCCTCGTTGCCCTTATTACATATCTCGGCTTCACCCCGTTCAATATTGTTTCATATCCGGAGATTGCATCGATGGTTCCAGTGGAATTCTACGCACCACCAGCCCGTCAGTTGATAGGTTGCTGCCCTAACCCCGTACCCAGGTAAGGGGCGGATTGTCCAGTCAATCACATACTCCTATAAAGCCGCCATCTCGCTATTCATGACGGTGTCATGTTCACGGATTCCTCGTAAGTCTCAAAACGCTGTGATACCCTCTCGCTCCTGGTCCCGTGCTCGGTCGCGAGGATCGCGATAATCCACCCACGGGTCGCCGGCAAGAATCCCGCCCGCCTGATCCAGGCAGTCCGCCTCTCGAAGCACGGTACCGGGGGCAGACGTACACTATGCCCTCCCTGCAGGATTCGGGGTGGATGAAGTCTGCCCAGGAGAATGCCTCATTCTCAAGAGATCGGTTGAACCCCCTGCAGGGGCTCTGGGTAAGCCGCCCAGGAGGGGGGTCCACGTCATGCCGCCCCCAGCAACTGGGGAGGCAGGAGTAGTATGCCCGCACGCAAAGCCCACGGCGGTCGGGGCTCCCCCGCGGGCATCTCAGGCCAGCGGGATCTTCTCTCTCAACTCCACCGCACGCTCTCCCGCGAGCAGCAGAGTCGGAGGGGGGCTGGCCCAGTTCAACCCGCCGAGCCCCTCGAGCGTCCCGCGCCGTCCGCAGGACCAGCACCAATAGGTGGCCGCGGCCGGGTCAAACTCAGGTGTTTCAACCTTACCGTAGTAGGGGCGTCCGACGATCGCAAGGATCTTTGGTCTTACCTCCATCTCCCAGCATATGAGACTCACGAGCTTCGACTCGGGAAGACCTCTAGAAGGACACCCCCGAAAAGAAAAGCCGGCTGCGAGGGCACATGCCACCCCCACAGCCGGCATCGCTTTTGGGTGAGTAAGCATCGTGATGATCGTCTCTTGCCTGGCCCTACGTCTTATGGCCAGCTTAGAGCCTCGCAGGCTTCCCTCTACCCACTAGGGTCCCCGAGTACGCGTATCGCTCCGTTGCCGAGATGCCCTCATACCCGACCCATTCTCAGTGCAGCACCTTGTGCAGACACCACGTACTACGGACTGTCCCCAAGCTCCTCACGAAAGGCCTTCATCAGCTGTGTCTGCCGGTCTGATACGGGCTTCAGCTTTCCAACGAAGAAGCGGAGGATTGCGGGCTCCTCGGTAAATGTCAGTCCGCCGGTTGAATCACGGTGGCTGTATAGCCAAATGATACGGTCGATGGCGTATTTGACCTGCGAGAGGATGAATACCCGTCGGGGCGTTGCCAGACGAAGCAGTTCCATCTGTGAGAAGACTTCACTCCCATCAGAATCACGCGCTTCGCTCATTGTGCCGCGCTCCATGCCTCGTATGCCGCCTGCAATATAGGGGGCTGACGCCAGCGCACCGGCGGGGTACTGATGTTGCGGCACGTGAGGCAGGAATTCCACTGCATTCAGGTGGCAGCCCAGCCCGCCCGCAGGGGTGACAACCGGCACGCCCGCCTGAAGGAGCTCATCGGTCATGTACTGAATGAACTGTGGCCCTTGGGAAATGATGTCTTCGTCCATTGTCTCGTCCAGTCCAACAACAAGCGTCTCCATCTCGCGCACCGACATGCCACGGTAGGTCAAGAAGCCCTCAAAAAGGGGTGCCAGCTCGCGCATTCTCGCATATAGAGCGCCATCACGAATGCAGATCCCACCGCCCCTTGCAGAGCCCAGCTTGCGGGCAGAGAAACAGATGATATCCATCTCGTCCGCCAGTGCGCGGGTGATCTCTCGCATGCTCATGTCTTTGCAGGCTGCCTCACGCTGTTTGATGAAGTGCAGGTTATCCTGCAGAAGACTGGCATCCAGCACGGTCAGGATACCGTGAGCGCGGCACAGAGCTGCAACCTCCCGCATTGTGGAGCGAGAAAGGCTGCCCACCAATCAAATTGGTGCCCGCCCCCGGTCGCACAAATGGAATGTTCTCTGCCCCCTGCTCGGCGATGACCTGCCCCAGCTTGTTCAGGTCAACGTTGCCCTTGAAGGGGAACTTGCTGGTCGGGTTCAAGCCCTCGTCGATGACCACTTCGACAACGCTTCCGCCGTTTCTGGTGATATGTGCCTTGGTCGTGGTGAAATGGAAGTTCATCGGCACAACATTTCCGGGTTTGGCCAGTGTTGATGCAAGAACGTGCTCACAGGCTCGCCCTTGATGGGCAGGCAGAAAGTACGGCATGCCAAAGAGCTCGATCAGCTTGTTCTCCAGTTTGGTGAAAGTTGCCGAACCTGCGTAGGCGTCGTCGGCGACCATCATAGCCGCCATCTGCTGGTCACTCATTGCATTGACACCGCTGTCGGTCAGCATGTCCAGGAAGACGTCGCAGTTCTGGAGTAGAAACGTATTGTTGCCCGACTCTGTAATTGCTTCGAGCCTGCGCTCGATGGGGGGAAGATTGAGCTTCTGTGCGATGCGCACCTTGTGCGTCTCAAGAGGTAGATGCTCGCCTGTGAAAAACCGTACGTCTGCCATGAAAACACGTTCCTTTCATCGATGTGTGCCCTTTGGCGCGGTACGCCCATACCGCCGGGGAAACAAAACAGCACTCATCCCCTGCCTTCGCGAGAGGACGAGCGCCAAATCCCGTGTTACCACCTCAATTCACTGGCGACTCACGATGCCAGCCTCTTCGAGTACGACGCAATACTGCGCGTATACTCTATCACTGTAACGCGTGAACCCGTCTCAATCTACCCGGCGCAAACACGCCTTTGGGTGAGCAGCTACCGACATGTATTCAGAAATGATATCCCTGCCCCTCGCACCAACCGGGAACTCTCTGTCGGGATGTCCCCATTCCCTACTTCTTCTCGGTCATCGCCCTTACGCCATACAGGTTTGTTCTTTTTTCTATCAGAGTTGACCATGCTCGCCAAGCGCCAATTTCATCTTGTCTGAGTCAAGAAGTAGTGGGGACCTCCCCTTTCCTCGAATCGGTTGCGCCTACGGCTGGGGAATCTGACCGTCCGCGGACCGTGC
>JANLFS010000149.1 GCA_024655925.1 Bacillota bacterium
CCTTTGTGCAACCTCCTGCTGTCCGAGAGACTCTCCACGGCCCGCGCGGTACAGGGTGTACTGATCCCTGATCCAGACTTGGGGCAGGGGAGGGAAATTCGGCTCCCACTTGGTCCAGTAGACCTCAGACACAACCTCCAAACCAAGTGACACGAGGTGCACGAGAGTCCTCGGGTGCAACACGAGGTCTGAGTCGACCAGGAATATGAAATCCACCCTGCCGTCGCGGGCCATGTCAAGGAGCCGATCCTTGTGTGAGGCCACCCTCCACACAAGGTCCTCCTGCCAGTGGTGAGTGATCTCATCGCACACATAGTGTGCAGCAGGGCAGTCACACTGGATCATTCGTGCAGAGCGGCTACGGGCGAAACCTCTGAGCATGCCGCTGGACTCGTCGCAGTCCAAGTTGTCGTCGATGAAAACGTATTCCACGTCCAGCCCGGCCGTGTCCAATCCGGTGATGGACCGAAGGAACAGGTCTAGTACCTGTGGTTTCTGCCGGACTGCGCTTCCTATTAGCACTCTTGCCACGAGGTCCACCTCCCTGTGTCTCATTGTCATCCTTCCACCGGCGGGGTACGGGCAAACTCCAGCTCTCGAGTCTGGGCAGCGGCAAGAGCGCCCAGTGCTGCCCGGGCAACCCCGGCTACTTTCCGGTTCCAGGGATGCTCTGGGTACTCCACTCCCAAGGCTGCCGCTCTCGCGCACGCCACCATCTGTCTTGCACTGATGGACACGTAGTCGGCCACGGCGCGGGTACGGGACCCTGGAGGGTGCTGCCGGGCGTACAGATCTGCGGTTTTCCGGCACTCTCTGCATGTCGCCAAGAGGTCCCGGGGCGACACGGAGGCCGATTCTGCGGCGCAGACCACGGCACGCAGGGCCTCTGCGACCGCGTCAACCCACTGCCTGACCGCCCCCAGTTGGCGGGCGATGATCAACCTGGCCGCCGGTCCCGCAACCAGGCTGCACCCGTGCGTGAGCGCCTTCGTCACGTGCTGGATCGCTTCGGAGTGTCGACCAGAAAGCGAGCAGGCGATGCCCAGGATGAGAAGGAAGTCCGGATCGTCCGGCGCGATCTCGAGGGCTCTTGCGGCAACCGACGCAAGCTCATGTGACCGGGCCGATCTCAGGAGCCCTGTGCAAAGGAGCAGCAGAGCGTCTTTGAAATACCCCTCGGTCCCCCTCATGAGGGTTAAGGCCTTTCGAGCATCCGTCACCGCAGCGTCCACGTCGCCCATTTGGATATGCTCCACGCCGAGGCAGAAATGGAGAAACGGGTCGCGCTCATCACTTGCCAAGGCTCTTTCGATGATCCGGATGTTCCGCTCTCGCTTGGCCTTTGACTCCACCTCGTCTGCCAGATAACCGAAGTGCTTCACGGTCAGGTCGGACCGGGCAAGACATCCGGGTCCGGACTGGCGCCTGATGGAGTTGACCACCTGTTCATGGATTCGGCCCTCAAACCGGTACTGTGGCCTGTGACGGAAGAGTCTCACTGCCTCGTCGAAGAGAGTCTCGCACCCCGTCCCAACGTGGCTGTGTATGTTGACGAAGTAGCCTTCCACGTGTGATGCCGAGAGAAGGATCTCCAAGTAGTTGGGGTCTACGGGGTCGAGTACTTCGTCCGCATCCAATACGAGCACCCAGTCCCCATTGGCAGCGGCTAGCCCGGCATTTCGAGGCACCGAGAAATCGTCAGTCCACGGACACTCGAGCACCAGTGCCCCATATCCCGCCGCCACCTCGCGGGTGCGGTCCAGCGATCCGGTGTCCACCAGCACGATTTCCTCGACGATATGCCGGACGCTCGCTATGCACGCCCCGATCCTTCTCTCCTCATCCTTTGCGATCATACACAAGCTGACTTGGGGCGTCTGTTTCACGGCGCGAGCCTCCCAGAATCACCGAACCGGAGAGACACAAGGTTCTTCAGGCTCCTGGCCTTGCTCTCGAAGTACCGGACGGCTGCTCGCCACCCGGCCGGCCCGAACCCTTGAAGGTAGGCAAGACCTGACGCTGCCAGACGACGACACTCCTCTGTCCGGTCACCGTCCAAACCTCTCAGACAACACTCAACCAGACTCAACGTCGTCTGTAAGGCGGTTCTCTCGTGCGCTCTGGGTACCACGACGGACGCCCGTCCACCCTGCGTCATGGACAGGAGGTTGATGAGCGCGAGGGCAGGACCGCGCCCCCCGGGGTCCCGCCACAGGCCCAAGGCCTTGGTTTTCGCCTCACGGAGACGTCCACCAATGCTGAGTCCGGCTATCTCATCGACTCTCATGCTCACGTCCAAGGCACGTGAAGGCGCGCACTGACGGGCTCGGTCGAGGGCCACCAGAGCGGTTGGGATCCTGCCTCCGTAGACCCAGTACCTGATCCGAGCGCGCAGATGTTCCTGGGTCGGTGTGCGGTCGGACTCGCGGACCCCAGCCTCCACAAGGCACTCGCAGGCAAGGGCTGCGGAACCGGCCTCGAAGAATAGGGCAGCCAGCGTCTCGGCCTGGGCTGGACGCCGGAGGTATCCCGCAGCCTTTACCTCCGCAAATACTTGGGAAAGCCCGGACGATTGGACCCCAGCAAGGAAGAGGCTAGAAAGCGCAGGGATATCGTCTGGGTTCTCCCGCAGGGCCATCTGGAAATGGGACCAGGCCTCGGCTGTACGGCCGAGTTGAAGGAGGCAGTTGCCCAGATGCCGATGGGACAGGAAGCTCTCAGTGCCGTTGGTGTGGAAGAAGCCCAGGCCGGGGGTGCCTGAGGCGATCGCCTGAGAGAACCACCTGATCGCCACCTCATACTCCTTCAACTCTTCAAACACGTTGCCCCCGTCGTAGATCAGGTCTGTGTACCGAGGGTATGTCGAAGTCTCCTCCAGGCACACCAGTGCAGCGTCCTCAAGTCGGCCCAGGGCACACAAACAGGCCACCAGGTACCGGACAGCGGGGAGGCGAAACGTAAGGTGAGTGGGTTCGAGCGTCCGGCGGGCCAGCTCGAAGTGGGGCAGGGCCAAGCCTGGTTTGCCTAGGCCGAGCCACTCAATGCCAACATAGTAGTGGAGAAACGGGTTGCTTTGATCTTCCATTAGGGCCGAACGCAGAAGAGCAAGGTTTCGGGCACGCTTCTTCAACCGCACACTCCCGGTCTCCGGGTCGTGACGGATCACTGGAGTGGCAAGCACTCCAAGGTTGGCGGGGGACGCGACAGTGAGCTGCTCGTGGACCCGACCGCGGTACCGGTGTTCCGGGATGTTCCGGAACAGCCGGAGCACCAGCGAGCGGCTGTAGTCCGAGGGAGAGTGTCCAGTGTGGTTGTGAAGCGGCAGGAGGAAACCTTCCTTCGCGCCAGCGCCCGCCACCGTCTCTCGCAGGTGGGTGCGGTCGCCTTCGAGAGTCTCGTCCGCGTCCAGCACTAGCACCCATTCTGCCGACACGTGGTCTATGGCATAGTTTCGCGCCCGGGCGAAATCCGACTCCCAGGGGATCGAGTAAACACGGCTCGTGTACCGGCGAGATACATCCAATGTCTGGTCTCGAGATCCCGTATCCACCACGACGATCTCATCTACTGAGTCCTTTGCAGACTCCAGACACCTGGCCAAGAGGTGGCCCTCGTCTCTCACGATCAGCGCCAGTCCGATCTTGGGTGTCATTCTCACTGGTTCACCCCCTCGCGCTCCCACCCAGCGAGTTCAGATGCAAACCGCTCTCGCATAGCGTCATAACACCGGATTAGCTTCACGTGAAACCCTGGGTCGTCCGGTGCGAGTTCTATGGCCTTCTGGTAGTGCTCAAGGGCAAGCAGGTCCCTCCCAGTGGCCGCCTCCATGTCGGCGAGGGACGCCCAAGCACTTGCCGAGGTGGGCACCTGCTCCAGCCATGCCCGGCAATGGCGTTCGGCGTCCTCCACATGCCCATAAAGGCTGTAGACACCTGAGATTTGGAGGGCGTGCTCAGCCACGCATCTCGGGTCTAGGGCGTCGATCAGCAGGTCTACGAGGGGCTTTTTCCCGGCATGAAGGCCCCGGCCGGCGACCTCCAACACAACGGACATGCCTATGTCCGTCACAGGGACCCTACCGGGTTTACGTGCCTCAAGAGAAGCCCTAACTGCCCTCGCCACCGACAGGACGTCGTCCCGTACACCCATTGTGAGGAGATCCCGCGCTGCGGATCGAGTCTTCTTGAGGTTCTCCTGGAGCCAGAAGAAGACCATCTTGTTGAACATCGCCGCAGTGTAGTAGGGGGTGTCCGGACGGAAGCTATTGACGATCCTGAGCGCGTCGAGGTATCTTCCTGACTGGGCGAGACAGATCGCGCGGACCAGCCTCATGTCTTCAGGCACGTCGCCCAAGCTCTCAGCCTTGGCCACGTGAGCCTCGGCAAGGTCGTAGGCCGCGAGGTCGAACATGATGCCCGCGACCAGGAGGTGGGCCTCGGCTGTGCACAGTTCGCAGAGGATCTCCAAACCCGCTTCAGCCTGCTCTGGATCCTTCGAGGGTCTGAGCAGCCTGATGATCCCCTCCAGCGCCGGGACGAAGGACGCGTTGTCCCGGAGACTGGCTACATAGCAGTTCATGGCTTCGTCATCGTTCAGAAATGCCTCTGCCAGCCGCCCGAGTTGGTAATGAGTTCGGAAGCCCCGTACTCCGCTGAAAGACGCGTACCTTGCGGGCTGTTCGGGACTCTGAAGGCACTTTGTGAAGGAACTGTAGGCTCTGCGGAACTCGTGCCTTTCCAGGCAGATGACGCCAACGTGATAGTGGAGGTCCGCGTAGTCAGGAAACAGCCGGAGAGCGGCGTCTGCAGTGGAGAGCGCGTCTTCA
>JANLFS010000150.1 GCA_024655925.1 Bacillota bacterium
TCTGGATTCAGCGGAATGGCATCCCTGGTGGCGAAGGTTTCGTGCCACCCTGAAGGGTGATAGGTCAGAGAATGGTCAGAACCTCATGCGGTGTCTCGAAACCGGCGAGCTGGTAAGGCCAGCCAAGACTCATCCGAAGATCAAAGGGCTCGTAGGGGTTGGCGGGCAGGCGGCAGGTTGCGTGCTGATTGGTTTCGACAAGGAGGCTTTCACCTCCTACGGACTCGAGCAGTCGGACAACGCGGCCGTATCTGAAGAGGCAGCAGCGGCATACGTGAATGCCCTCAACGAGCTGATCGAGAAAGCGGACAAGCCCATGGCTGGAACGATGTTGGTTTACTGGTTCAAGGAACAGGTGAAGGTGGAAGATGATCCTCTCAACTGGGTCAAAGGGATATTCGGCAGCGGAGAGGCTGAGGAGCTCGAGGCTCTTCAGCGCGCCAGGAGACTTGTGGAGGGGATCAACACCGGGCAACGGCCCGACCTTGCCCGCAATGTCTTTCACGCCGCCGTTATCTCGGCATCCGGAGGGCGTGTGATGGTGCGCGACTGGATGGAGGGAAACTTCGCGCAACTTGCACGTAACGTCATCCGCTGGTTCGACGATCTTGAGATCTGCTCGAGGGACGGAACCAGGCTGGCGAAGGACCCAGGCCTCTTTGCACTCCTGTTCTCGCTAGTCCGCAAGGAACTGGATGAACTGCCACCGTTCCTCGCAGCCGATATGTGGCGCGCGGCCCTCTTCGACGGGCTCATCCCCTCTCTTGCACTCTCAACGGCATTGGGCCGGATCAGGGCCGACATTGTGGACTCAGACAAGGTCCCGAGTCCAGCACGGATGGGACTGGTCAAAGCTTACCACATCCGTAAGACAAGACTCTATGGAGGCGAGTGCTCTGTGAAACCGTATCTCAACGAGGAGCATCCGAGCGCGGCTTACCAGGCAGGCCGGCTCATGGCGGCTCTGGCTGCTGTTCAACGCGCAGCCCTGGGCGATGTGGGTGCCGGCATCGTCCAGAGGTACTATGCCGCAGCTTCCTCAACCCCGGCACTCGTGCTTGGCAGACTGATTCGCCAAAGCCAGTTCCACTTGAACAAGCTCGATAAGGGGCTCTCAGTGTGGTATGAACGGCTCATCGCAGAGATCACCGGACGTTTCGGAGATGGGCTACCTACCGTTCTGGATCCTGAAGGACAGTCCCTCTTCGCCTTGGGTTACTACCAGCAGATGGCCGCGTTGTACGGCGGAAAGCAGAATCACGTGGAGACAAAGGAGGAGACAGCCAATGAGTGAGACGATAAGGAATCGTTATGAATTCCTGTACTTCTTTCAGTGCGTGAACGGCAACCCCAATGGCGACCCGGACTCCGGAAACGCTCCCCGGATTGACCCGCAGGACATGCACGGTCTGGTATCGGACGTCGCAATCAAGCGACGCATACGGAACTACGTTCAGATTGCCCGGGGCAACTGCCCACCGTACGCCATATTCATCCAGCAGTCCACAAATCTGAATAAGCCCATTGCCAAAGCGCATGAGGAGACTGGCGGCATCCAGGAAAAGACCACGGTTGACAAGGTTCACGCGGCTCAGAAATGGATCTGTGCCAACTTCTTCGACGTAAGAACCTTCGGAGCTGTGCTCTCAACAGGCGCCAACGCAGGCCAGGTTCGAGGTCCCGTGCAGCTGACTTTCTCTAGGTCGGTTGGTCCGATACTCCCCTTGGACGTCTCCATCACTCGCATGGCGGTCACGGATAGCCCTAAAGGCGTTACGAGCAGTGCGGACTATGAGAGATGGGAGAAGGAGCAGCCCGAGGACAAACTCCGCACCATGGGCCGCAAAGCCCTCATCCCTTATGGTCTGTACGTCGGTCAAGGTTTCATCAGTGCTCATCTCGCGGCAGAGACGGGCTTCACCGAAAGCGACCTTGCCCTATTCTGGGACGCGCTGGTTGGCATGTTCGAGCATGACCGCTCGTCCAGCAAGGGCATGATGTCCGTATTGGACCCAGTAATCATCTACCGACATGTGGGTACTGACAGCGATCCCGCTCAGCGTCAGCGACAGGCCATACTCGGCTGCGCCCCGGCCCACAAGCTGTTCGAACTGGTGTCTGTGAAGCCTGCCACGGACGTTGTCGCTCCACGAAGCAACAGCGACTACAGGCTTGCCGTCAAGGCGAGCGCTGTCCCGAGAGGCGTCGAAATCGGCTACGGCGTGGCCGAGGGAGGCAAGGCCAGCGTTCATTGGGGCGAACCCCCTGCCGGACTAAGCTGGCTCAGTGTAGACTAGCTATGTACGACGAAGAAGACCTTATACCGATCTCGGCGTTGTCGCAACTCTACTACTGTCCGAGGCGGGCCGGGTTGACGCTGGTTGAGCAGCAGTGGAGCGAAAACGTCTACACCGCCGAAGGTGCTGTTCTGCACGAGCGGGTACATGCGGGAGGCAACGAAACCAGAGTCGACGTTCGAATCCACCGCGGAATCCGTGTGCGTTCACTGCGGCTTGGGCTTGCAGGTGCGGTAGATTGCCTCGAGCTGAGGCTTCTCGGCCCTGATGAAGAGGGCGGCATTGCCGTGGACGGTGCGGCAGGACGGTGGGCTCCAGTCCCAATAGAGTACAAACATGGAACTACCCGGGACGAGAAAGAGTACGAAATCCAGCTGTGCGCGCAGGCCATGTGTCTCGAGGAGATGTTGAGCGTTCCGATAGGCGAGGGCTACCTCTACTACGGAGAATCCAAGCGCCGGCTCGCGGTAGCCCTCAACGGAGGATTGAGGCGAGAAGTAGAGGAAGGGGCGTTGCTCCTTCACGAAATGCTGGAGTCGGGCAGAACGCCCCCTCCCCAATTCAGCGCCAAGTGCCGCAACTGTTCTCTGGTGAATCTGTGCGCGCCTCGGCTATCGGCACTCAACGCCGGACGCTACTTGAGTGGTGTCTTGGAAGAGACGATAGGAGGTTCAGCTTGAAGAAGCTTTTGAACACGCTGTACGTCACCTCCAAAGACGCTTATCTGCATCAGCAGGGCGAGACTGTGGTGGTCAAGGTTGATGGGCAAGAGAAGATAAGGGTTCCCATCCATAACCTCGAGAATATCGTGTGCTTTGGTCCGATGACGTGCAGTACGCCGCTGATGGAACTGTGTGGTGCCAGGAATGTTTACCTGGCCTTCTTCTCCGAGTTCGGAAAGTTCTATGCTCGTGTGGAAGGGCCGGTTCACGGAAACGTTCTCCTGCGCAAGCAGCAATTCGCTGGGGCGAGCCGGGACCCCTTTCGCACAGACTTGGCGAGGACCTTCGTTCTGGCCAAGTTGGCCAATTGCCGCAATGTCCTCCTTAGGGCTGCGCGGGAACACCATGACGAAACAGCCCGAGTAGACATCCAACACGCAGCGTCTGAGTTGAGCGAGAGTGCGCGGAACCTGCTCGAGCCTGTGAGTCTCGACGTACTGCGCGGCATAGAAGGGGAGGCGGCAAAGAGCTACTTCAGTGTGTTCAATCACCTCATCGTGGCGCAGAAAGAGGACTTCGTTTTCAACGCTCGCAGCAGACGCCCACCACTGGACAAGGTAAATGCTATGCTCTCGTTTGTGTACGCCGTCCTGGCGAATGACGTACGCTCCGCTTTGGAAGGGGTAGGCCTGGATCCCGCTGTGGGGTTTCTGCATGCTGACCGCCCTGGACGGCCGAGCTTGGCGTTGGATCTGATGGAGGAATTCAGGCCGTACTTGGCGGACAGGCTCGTTCTATCGTTGATCAACCGCCAGCAGGTGAAGCCTGGGGGTTTCGAGAACTCAGCATCCGGTGCGATACTCATGAACGACGAGACGCGCAAGACTCTGCTATCTGCCTATCAGGAACGCAAGCGTGAGCAGATTCAACATCCGTTCTTGAATGAGTCCGTACCACTAGGCCTGCTGGCCCATGTTCAAGCGATGCTGCTGGCGAGGTACATTCGTGGAGATCTCGATGCCTACCCCGCGTTCTGTTGGAGATAGGCGGTGAGTTGCCATGATGGTGCTTATCACGTACGACGTCAATACGGAGAACGCCGCGGGAAGGAAAAGGTTACGAAACATCGCGAAGAAATGCGAGGACTATGGGCAGCGCGTTCAGCTGTCCGTGTTTGAGTGCATCGTCGATCCCCAGCAGCTGGTTGTCCTCAAGAACCAGTTGACGTCGATTATGGACGAGAGGACCGACAGCATCCGTATCTACTACCTGGGAAGCAACTGGGAGAGGAGGGTAGAGCACATAGGAGCGAAGCCTGGTTACAACCCCGAAGGGACTCTGATGGTTTAGACCTCGTCCGACACGATCAGGGATTTCGGGCCGTGCGGGTGGCGTGCGCGAGAATGCCCTGGCGGTGCCTTACTTCCGTGCGCGGACCCCAAGTGACCATCGTTTGCCGGAGAGGTCCGCGCTCCCAGCGTACGTGCGGTTTTGCACTGTGTCTGAGCGATTTCCGACCGGGAGCAGCCCGGCTCCACGGCCGGTTCGCGCAAACGCGCACTGCGGCCCAGCTAACACGGCCCGTTTCCTCACTACTCGCCCCTCGCGCAGGGGCGTGGATTGAAACGATGACTCCTGACGCCTGCACTCCGGGGGTAAAGTCGCCCCTCGCGCAGGGGCGTGGATTGAAACAATCGTTCACGAATCTTTGCCCACCTCCGAGAAGTCGCCCCTCGCGCAGGGGCGTGGATTGAAACTGTCAACGGCGAAGAGCGCAAGC
>JANLFS010000151.1 GCA_024655925.1 Bacillota bacterium
CATCCCCTCTGGAGCCCCCACCTGCGCGAGGTAGGCCTCCAGGGCGAGAGCATAAGGGGCTGCATGGATCCCGTATTCTTCGTAGACCGAGTCACAGTAGGCCAAAGCTGAATGCGCGGAGTTTCGGTACCGTCGGTCGCCAACCGAAGCCCCTATGTTCACAAGCCAGACCGCTGCGTAAGCGTTTTCGGCGAAGTTGCGAACGGGCCTCGCAAGCGCCGGGGGGTCCTCAGGATCTGCGAACCGCGAATAGAACCCCGCGTCAGCCGCGGCGTAGTTCGCGATCAGTCTGTCGGCGAGGGCGGCCGAGCGCCCGATCCACACCGATTCCCCAGTAGCGCCGTGCGCGGCAAGGCAGGCGGCCCCTACGGAGATGAGGTCATGGGCAAGGCCCCACACGTGCGCCTCCCCGTCGAAGAAGTGCGCAAGCCCCCGGTCAGGCGAGAAGCACTTCTCAAAGATGGACTCCAGCACCGCGATCCCCCGCTTGATCCAGTCCGTCCGTTCGAAGGCCTGCCCCGCCTTTATCATCCCTTGCGCGCCTATGCCGTTCAGGTCCACATACAAGGTTCGGTCCACCGAAGGGGGCTTCACACGCACCCTTTCCTCCAGGGGAAGTAAATAGTATTCCTCATCGGCATCCTGCGATCCAGCCCACCCGTTCCACACTGGCATGAACAGCGTCGCGTTCAGATACCTCACTATGTCTGACGCCACCCGAGGATAGAGAGGGTCCGGGCTCGCCGCGTTTGCCCGGACGAGGACGGCGAGAAGGAGGGAGTTGTCGAGGAGCATCTTTTCAAAGTGCGGTACGCTCCAGTCCCGGTTAGTGGAGTAACGAAACAGCCCACCCTCCACGTGATCATAGGTTCCCCCCCCGGTCATGGCCTCAATGGTCTTCGCGAATATCTCCCGGTAAAGAGGTTCACGGTCACGGACATACGCACCTATGACGGCGTCGATCGCGTCAGTCATCGGGAATTTGGGTGCCCGGCCGAACCCCCCATGCTCGCGGTCGAATGCTGCGACCACTGCGCCCAGGATGTCTCGAATGACACCCCGAGACGGGTTGAATCCGAATCGGTCCACCTTATCTGTGTCACCGTCTGTCTCCGTGTCCGGTGCGACCTCTGACTCTACCACACGCAGAGCTGCAGGGTAGGCCTTCAGAACACGGTTGAGCCACTCCGTCATCCCCCGTGGAGGGATGTAGGTCGCACCGGCGATCGCGGTTCCGTCCGGAGTGAGGATCGCCGTCGTGGGCCAGCCGCCCATGTTGTATCTGTCGTTTATGTCCGGACGCATGTCCGTGTCCACCCTTATGGGAACGAAACGCTCGTTGATGAGCCGGATCACCTCAGGGTCGGAGTAGGTTGTCTGATCCATCACGTGGCACCAGTGGCACCATACCCCGCTAATCGCGAGGAGAACGGGCTTCCGCTCCGCCTTGGCAACCCCGAACGGGTGTCTGCCCCACTCATACCAATCGATATCCCGTGCCCGCTCGGCTCCGGGGTGTATGCGAATTCCTGTTGTATTCTTCATGTTTTCGCTCCTCGGCTCAATTTAGATGTGATCTCGGTTAGCATACCCTGATGAGCCAGGAACCTGGCTCGCGGGGCGCAAGTGCCCTGCTGGGGAACCCATATAGTGGCATGAGGTGTTGAATGTTCCCGCCGGGAATGGCTATTACGCGTGTATAATGTCCGTGGGGACCGTGCGAGAGTCCCCCATACCTATCTGCAAAGGGGACATGCAATGAAAATGCACACAAGGTCAGCGACGGGAAACGTTCTGCTTGCCTCTGCTCTCTGTGCATCAATGGTATTTGGCGCGGTCGTTCCCTCCAAAGCGGCCGCCGCGCCGAGTTCTCCGCCGCGTATCCCTCAGGGAAGTGTTGTCGAGGCCTACGAAATCGCGGACGTCACAGGCGACGGCTTAGCCGACCACATCTACCTCGTCGGCAGCTCGAGCTCTGTGGACACTCCTTTCCGCGAGTCCCGCAGCGTAGTCGTGATCGACGGCGCGCCGAATAGGCAGTTGTCGATCTCTCTCGGGAACCTGAGCGCGGGCTACCCAGGCTCTGTGATCATCGGTCGCATCAATCCCGACCGAATTCCCGACATCGTGGTCTCAGTTCCGACTGGCGGATCCGGCGGGACCATCCATTGCTTTGCGGTGACGATGGCCGGGGGAAAACCAAAGCAGCTTGTGAACGGCGAGGCGTTTGCGCGGGGCCCCGAGCTTGCCGTGAAGGCCGAGGACGGACGTGTAATCAAGGTTGAGGACCCTGCCCACGGCAAGGTTTTCTCAATCCCCCTTGCAAGCAGCGAAAGCGGCCGGGACGCTTTTGACGGGTACTATTCTCCCGCCGGGAAGATCGAGAAGCCCGTCGACGTCTTTGTGGACCCCGCAAGCGCCATCGAGATCCAGGACGGGGGCGATGGACCCGCGGAGCTTGTTTCGTACCAGAAGGTGTGGGCCGTATTGCACGCTAACTCAGTCGCTGTGGTCAGGACCGTTTGGAGTTGGGTAAACGATGGACTGCGTGTCAAGTCAGTAACCGTCACTCCATACTACACTCCTGACCAGTACAGGGATCATCTTCGGGGCGTGGACCGCACAAAACCAGCAACCGCAGTTGTGGAAGCGCTCGAGGCTTATCGAAATGGATTCCGGGATGCGCCCCTCGCCTGGAGGGAGAGCGCGTTCCTGGAGTTCAAGGCGTTCCACGAGGAGCTCGCGACTGCTATGCACAACTCGCTGGCCTCTGAGGTCCGGGGAGTTGATGGCTTCGAACGTCTGGAAGAGTCCGTCAGATCCCTCAAGGCATCAGAGGAGCCGTACCTTGCAGGCTTCGCTTTCGTTTACGACGGTGAACGAATGTATAACGTCGTGGCCCGCCCGGGCTTCTACATCGAGGAATTCGGCCCTTATCTATCGGCCGCGTACCGCGACTACATCGCGCTTGCGGACATCGAAGCGAACTGGCCTTGGGCTGTTGACGGCGCGCTCGTGATCCCGCTTGACGCGGTGGGGGCGAGGGTGAGGGCGTGGGAAGCCTACATCGAGGACTACCCTTCCTCTCCGTTCGCCGAGAAAGCGCGGGAGTACTACCGAACCCGGCTGACGTCGCTCCTCATAGGGCTCAACAACACCCCCCACCGCGATTACGAGACGGGCGAACTCCGCCCCGGGGTGATCGATGCCCTCCGCAGGTATGTACGGCTATACCCGGACGCGGACTCCGCGAGGATCGTGAATGAGGCCATCGAGATATACCGGAAGAACGGGTTCAAGTGGACGAGCTCCGTGAGTGCGGAGATCCTCAAGGTCGTCAAGTAGAGTTGGAGGCCGGCGGTGTCGCGGTTCATCCGCTCGACGCGGGGCCGTAAGCCGGGCGTAGGAGCAGGCCTGCATCGTGTGGGCCAGTGAGGCGCGGCGTGTAGCTGGGGCGGGTTGGCCCCGGAGTCCCTATCGCCGGTTCATTGGATATGTCCCGGTTGGTAGTTGACGAGCTCGGAAAGCTTCCAGTGGGCCCCGTCCTGCTAGACGGCATCTGGACCTGCCAACTACCGCGAGCCTGGAGCTTGTCCGGAGCAGCGCCCAGCTTATAGTGGTCAGGGGCAGCCAACCCATCAACCGCCGACTGGTACAGACGCAATGGCGCGGAAAGAGAGAGGTGCTCCAGGTGCTGGGGGCTGTAGCACGGAGTTTGCCTTCGGCCCATGCCAGCGTGGGCGGGCGTCGGCCTGGGAGCCAGCTGGCGGCTCCATTCGGCCTCCGCCCGCCCGGTCATGCATCCAGAGAGAACGGGCGGGACTCCATCTCAGGGGGTCCGCCCGTTCTTGTGCGATTCGCCGATGTCATATCAGGGTCGTCAACCCTGATGCTCTGTTCCTACCATCTCTCGAGTTGGATCTCGATCTCAGTCGTGTCTCCCGCCGCGACCTCTATGTCGTAGATGGTCTTCTCGCTCACGTCGTCGTACGGGAAGATCTCGATGTCGTAGAAGCCTTCGGCCGCTTGAATCTCGAACACACCTCGTCCGCGGGAGACGAAATCCCTCCTGTCCCCGCCGAACTCGCAGAGGACCACGTCCGCGGATGAATACGGTGCGTCATCCACCATGAGCTTCACGCGAATGGTTCCGAGCTCGTCGAAGCTGTAAGACCGCTCCATGGTCCCGCCGGACGGCACCTCGATGCCATGAAGTGTTGTGCGAGGATACCGCTCAGACTGAGGGTGGATTTGGAGTTCATAGGTTCCGGCTGCTACTCTGACCTCCCACGTTCCACTGCCGGTCCGATCGATCCACCTCTGGAACTCGCCGTTAATGAGGAGAGCCACGTCCGCCTGGCTGTAGGGCCGACCGTCGGCCTGGAGCCTCAGCCTCAACACGCCCTGGCCTCCCATATCGACGGTCTTCTCAACCGTGGCGCCCCCGGCCACCTGAATGTTCTCCAGCTTTCGGACAGACATGCCCATGCCCGTGTCCTCGGGGTGGATCTCCACGGTGTAGACGCCTTCCGCGACCTGGGCCTCCCATACGCCTCTTGCGGTTTCAGAGATCCACTTCTGGAACTCCCCGTCCATGAGCAGCCCGACATTCACGCCCGAGTAGGGCTTGCCTTCGGAGAGAACCTTGATTCGGAGGAGGCCCTGGCCTCCCATATCGACGGTCTTCTCAACCGTGGCGCCCCCGGCCACCTGA
>JANLFS010000152.1:0-3411 GCA_024655925.1 Bacillota bacterium
CACTTAAACTTTACTCAGTCTTTCACCCGGGACATAGACTGATGACACGATAGATCCAGCAGATCCTCACTCAAGAAAGTCCTTGAGCTTCTTCGAGCGGCTGGGATGCCTGAGCTTTCTCAAGGCCTTCGCTTCTATCTGCCGTATTCTCTCCCGCGTCACTCCGAATTCCTGGCCGACCTCCTCCAAAGTGCGTGCCCGGCCATCGTCTATGCCGAACCTCAGACGTAAGACCTTCTCCTCCCTGGGCGCCAAGGTGTACAGAACCTCCTGCAACTGCTCGCGGAGAAGGCGGAATGACGCAGCGTCTGGGGGAGCCAGAGCATCCTCATCCTCGATGAAGTCGCCCAGATGCGAATCTTCCTCTTCACCTATAGGGGTCTCCAGAGACACAGGCTCTTGGGCGACCTTCTGGATCTCTCTGACTCGGTCCACAGTCAGGTTCATCTCTTTAGCGATTTCCTCCGGCGTGGGCTCCCTACCAAGCTCCTGGAGCAATTGCCGCGAGACTCGTATCAGCTTGTTGATGGTCTCGACCATATGCACGGGTATCCTAATCGTCCTGGCTTGATCGGCGATAGCCCGGGTGATGGCCTGCCTGATCCACCATGTGGCATAGGTGCTGAACTTGTAGCCCTTGCGGTAGTCGAATTTCTCCACTGCCTTGAGCAGGCCGAGGTTCCCTTCCTGGATCAAGTCGAGAAACAGCATCCCCCTGCCTACGTATCTCTTGGCTATGCTCACCACCAGACGCAGGTTGGCCTCGGTGAGGCGTCGCTTTGCACTCTCATCTCCTGCCTCGATCCTCCGGGCCAAGTGAACCTCTTCCTCGGCAGTGAGAAGGGGGACCCGTCCAATCTCCTTCAGGTACATCCTGACTGGATCGTCGATTGCGACACCCTCAGGAATCGTCAGGTCGATCTCGACGTCCTCCTCGTGCTCAACCACCTCATCCGCGGGCTCGATACCGTCGACGGCTTCGGCCTCAGTGGTATCAGGAACAATCTCGACGCCGTACTCACCTAGCGCCTCGTACATGTCGTCTATCTGCTCGGCAGTGAGGTCGACATTCTGCAGTGCGTCCATTATCTCACGGTATGTGAGAACGCCTCGCTTCCTGCCTTTAGCTACGAGGTCCAGAAGTTCGGGCGCCGTTATTTCCTTGGGCATAGTCTCCTCACCTTCCGAAACAGCCAGGTCCATCTGATGCCACCTGGGCCCGCTAGTAAAGCTGGACATTTCGGCCCAAGCTCTCGCGGAGTGTCTTTAGTTCAACCTGGAGCGCGCGAACTCTGTTTACGTCGCCCCTCGCATCTGCGCTCCTGATTTCGTCATCGACCTGGCCAAGCCGGTGCCTGATGGAAAACCTCCGCCACACCTCGATGGCCGACGCCAGTACCTCTTGCGAGACCTCATCCATGTCCGCCTCCAGCAGGATGGAGGCCACATCATCTCTCAGGTTCTCCGGCGCACGGTCGATAAGCTCTCTAGCTAGGACTGGGAACTCCCCAGTGCCGGCCTCCAGGATCAGTCCGAAGACCGACGCGTGGTTTCGAGCCCTGAACCCCTCCCGGCCAACCACTGACGCTATTTCGTCGAGGTTCCGTCGGGAAAGGGCTGCGAGCCTGAGCAGAGTCCTCTCTGCCTCAACATATGCCTGACTTCCGAATACTGAATCACCCTCAGCATCTGCGAGATGGGCCTCTTCCGGACTCGACTGCCCAGGCTTCCGAGGCCTGAGCCTGGCGACCCGGGCTTTCCTCACCTCTGAGGCCAGGGCTGAAGCCTCAACCGACAGCCTGTCGGAAAGCTCCCGTATATACTCCGATCGCTCCACATCATCTGCGATCCTTGCCAGGATCGGGATGAGTCCACGCGCGGCCGCTACTCTGCCTTCAACCGTCCCGGTCTTGTTCTGGTTCAACACCGACTCGACCTGAAACCTCACGTGGGGAACGGCTGCTTCAAGCACGGCCCGGAGTGCATCAGGGCCCTTCTGCCTGACGAGGCTGTCGGGGTCATGACCTTCTGGCAGGACCGCGACTTGGACTTCGAGCCCAGTGGAGGCCATGGTCTCGATCCCCCGGGCGGTTGCGGCAGAACCCGCCGAATCTGCATCGTAGCACAGCGTCACTCGGTTCGTGAACCGGCTGATCAGCCTGCCCTGCTCCCGGGTAAGGGCCGTCCCAAGGGAGGCGACCACGTTTGTCTCCCCGGCCTGATGTGCGGATACCACATCCATGTACCCCTCGACCACGCACGCGACGCCACGGGAACGGATGGACTCCGCAGCGAGGTTGATGCCGTACAGGCTTAGCCTCTTACTGAATACCGGAGATTCTGGGCTGTTGAGGTATTTGGGGGTACCTTCACCAAGTGCGCGGCCACCGAACCCCACAACGCGACCTTGGACATCCAAAATGGGGAACATTATCCGATCTCTGAACCGATCGTATAGCCTGCGCCCTTGTGACCCTCTCAGTGCCAACCCTGACTCAACCAGAACCGCTTCCTCTATCCCCCGCCGGCTTAGCGCGGCCACCAACGAGTCCCATGAGGCCGGTGCATATCCGAGCATGAACGCTTTGCAGGAGTCCGGACTGACGCCTCGCCGCTCGAGGTATGCGCGGGCACGTTCACCCGCGCGGGACTTCTGAAGCACCTGCCTGTAGTATGCCTTGGCGAGACGGTTTGCCTCGTACAGTTGCTCCCTGCGCTCCCTGGCGCGCCGCTCCTCGTCTGATTCCCCATAACGCGATGGGTCGATCCCGGCACGTTCTCCCAAACGGCGCACAGCCTCGGAGAAGGTCAGCCCCTCAAGCTTCATGACGAAGCTGAAGACATTGCCGCCCGCGTGGCATCCGAAGCAATAATATAGCTGGCGGTCCGGGGACACGGTGAAAGAGGGCGTCCGCTCGGTGTGAAATGGGCACAGTCCAACATACCTATTGCCAGCCTTCTTGAGCCTGACGTACTCCGACACCAAGGATACGATGTCGATTGACTCTCGAATCCGGTCGATCAACTCATTCTGGTATGTGGCCGCCATCGCTCACCAGCCCCTGCGGGGGTAATGTTCGTCGGGCCGGAGCGTTCTCCTGCTCCCGGAGGGTTTCCTCCCGCAAACAAAACCCCGCTTCCGCATTCTAGTCTCGCGAAAGCGAGGAATGTCAGGATCACTGTAGGTCTGGGCCACATTTACTCGAATATTCGACCCTCCATCGAGATTCCCTTCTCCGGCGCCGAATCTTCCCCGCTTCCACACAAAGTGTTGGCAGTATCCTTAATATTCCGCACGATGTGGCGGTTATGCAGGCGAGGCTCAGTATACGGCCCATGGAGCGGGCACGAACCGGCGAGTCCACTGTTTCACCGCGTACCGGTCGGTCATCCCGGCGATATAGTCCACAA
>JANLFS010000152.1:3421-4643 GCA_024655925.1 Bacillota bacterium
GTCCACAACCGTCTGGATTGGGTCTTCCATTGCCGATATCTCCCCGGCATCCCGGGCGAGCTCTTCTGGGTGCTCCAAATAATAGTGAAATAGCTGCACCAAGAGCGCCCGGGCTTTGTCCCCCTCGGCCTTGGCCACAGACCCAACATAGACGCGCTCAAACATGAAGTCCCGAAGGGAGGCCATAGCTCGGGCGACCTCGTCACTCTGGGACACCACAGGCTTTCCCTCGCTCTGCTCAATCAAGTCGTTGACAAGAGTGTTCAGCCGCTCGCGACGGGTGGGGCCCAGTACCCGCCTGGCCAAGTCCGGCACCATCTCTTCTGTTATGATCCCTGCCCGCATCGCATCGTCAACATCGTGGTTGACGTAGGCTATCTTGTCCGCCATTCTTACGATCTGTCCCTCTAAGGTGCGCGCCTGCTCCGGCCAATCCGCCGAATGACAGAGTATCCCGTCACGGACCTCCAAGGTCAGGTTCAAGCCTCTCTCTGTCTTGCCCTCTCTGCGCTCCACGTGTTCCACCACACGCAGACTCTGAACGTTGTGCCGAAACCCCCCAGGCAACACCTCATTCAGCGCCGCTTCGCCGGAATGCCCAAACGGCGTATGCCCGAGGTCATGGCCCAGGGCAATCGCCTCGGTCAAGTCCTCATTGAGGCGCAAGGCCCGCGCCATGGTCCGCGCGATCTGTGATACCTCAAGCGTATGAGTGAGCCTGGTCCGGTAGTGATCCCCCTCCGGTGAGTAGAACACCTGAGTCTTGTGCTTGAGCCGGCGAAAAGCCTTGCAGTGCAACAGCCGGTCGCGGTCCCGCTGGAAGCAGGTACGCAGTTCGTCCTCGCTCTCTTGGCGCGCCCTGCCCTGGGAGTTCCGGGCGAGTGCGGCATAGGGCGACAGTCTCTCGGCTTCCTCCTGCTCTGTCCTCTCCCTTACGCACATCATCAGTATTCGTCCCTCCGGTTCCGTGCAGTCCCACCCCGACCTTCGCGAGTCGAACCGGCCGGCGCGGCCAGGCGAGCTCGGGCAGATTGGCCCACGCCGTACAAAGCTCCGGCGTGGGCCAACAATCCAGCGGTCTCACGAAGTGCCCTTGCGGGTCTTGAGCATACCTACTTGCGCGGCGACTTCAGCTCGGCCTGCGCAGCCGCGAGACGCGCGATGGGCACCCGGAAAGGTGAGCAACTGACGTAGTCCAAGCCCACCCTGTGGAAGAAGTCGA
>JANLFS010000153.1 GCA_024655925.1 Bacillota bacterium
TAGGAGTGGGCTGACCCTAAACGCCGGCAGCCCACTCAAACTCCACTTTGGCTTCGAAACTCGAACACCTACCCCTATGCGTTGACGCCGATGATCCCTCCCAGAGAGGACACTATGAGGGTGGAGACGCCCCGGACCGCGACGGACGCGGCGCTCATGGGCTCGCGGACGACCGCGGCTGAAACCGCCAAGAGGAGTACCAAGTACACGAGTCCCACCAGGAATCCGTTCCTCACTCCTCTCTCCCCCACTCTCCGTCCAACCCACAATCCGCCAATACCGGCACTCACGTAGCCAATCATCGGAATCGCAGTGGTTACCGTCTCTGGGCGGAAGGTGAACACGCTGACGATGATTCCACCCAGTACCGAAAGGACGATCGTGCACAGAAAACTGACTCCGGTACCGAAAGCGACCAGCTTCCAAAGGGGAATCTGGGCGCGGTCGCTCTCACGCCTGAGAGAGCCGGCCCCCATCTTCTGCTGCACCTCCTCGCAAGTGCTCTTCACCGGAAGAGTATTATGCGAGGGCTAGTCCTATTCTTCCCCTCTTCGAAGCGGATCTTTCAGTTGCTCCAAAACCTGCTGCATATCCTCCCATAAAGGACGTTTCTTCGCAGGGTCGCGCAGCAGCGCCGCCGGATGAAACGTGGGCATTATCATGGTATTCGCGACCCTTATCCACTGTCCTCGCGCTCGTGTGATGGAAGCGCCAGGGTCGACTAGAGCCCGAAGCGCGGTCGCACCCAGGAGAACTATGATTCTAGGGCGTATGAGCCTGATTTGGCGAGCCAGGAATGGCAGACAGGCCTCGATTTCGGCTGATTCCGGGACACGGTTGTAGGGGGGGCGGCACTTGACGATGTTGCCTATGAACACCTGATCTCGAGACATCCCCATAGCAGCGATGATCTTGTCCAGAAGCCGGCCGGCAGCTCCCACGAAGGGTCTGCCCTGGAGGTCCTCTTCGACACCGGGGCCCTCACCGATGAACATCAGGTCCGCATCGGGATTGCCTTCTCCAGGGACACTCCGAGTTCTGGTCTCGCCGAGCCGGCAGGCGCGACATCGTTCCACGGCCTGCGCAACTGCTGCGAGATCTGCAAGATCTTTGCGGTCGGGCACCCTGTCCCATGGGGCAGGCGGCACCACAGAGCGACCCACATGTTCTCGCTCGTGCTCTCTGACCACCGTGATCACGTCATCATCCCACGAACCCTGCTGAGACAAGTCCCCGAACAGCCCGAGCTGTCTCTCCTCCCCCATGACTGACAAGGTCCTCCTTGCTTTCCGCTTCGTCTTGATTATGCCACATTCGCAGCATGGGTTCCACCGCTGGGAGAATACCCACGAAGGCTGCGAGCCCCGTGCATTGGACAGCTTTCCGAACCTTTCGCCGATACTATCCGCAGGGTGGAGATGGTAGGAGCTGTTCTCGGTCGAGATCCCGTTTTGGAGCTCACGCGGCCGGGGCGTTGATCCCCGGCCGCGGATTGAGGCGGACTTCCCAGACGAGAAGCCTATCTCATGCCTGCTTGGAGCACAACATACCTCGGGTCGTTTATCACTACTACGGACTTGCGCCATAGCTCGGCCGCAAGATCCTGAGGGCTCTTGGCATACTGGGACCTGATCGCCCTTTCGACGTAGTCCCGCATTTCCTCGAAGACCGCCGGAACTACATCCACCCTATCGGTCACATGCACGATGTGGTACCCGTATTCCGTCTGCACAGGCTCGCTTATCTGACCTGGGGCGAGAGAAAACGCCGTGTCCTCAAATGCCCGCACCATCGCGCCCCGGGCGAAGAACCCGAGGTCCCCTCCTCTGACCGACGAACCTCTGTCGATGGACCACTCTCTCGCCAGTTCCGCGAAGTCTGCGCCTTCTGAGAGAAGTCTTTGGACCTCGCGGGCCTCCTCTTCGGTCTCCACGAGTATGTGGCTCGCCCTAACCTGTTCAGGCTCCTCATACTCAGCTCTGTGTTCCTCGAAGTAGCGGCGAAGGTCCTCCTCGGTCAGGGAGACATGGGCTGTGGATAGGTCGAAGACCAGAAGGCTGAGCTCAACCGACTCGGCTAGGTCTTGTTCGGTCATGCCGTACTGAGCCAGCACGCTCTCGAACGAAGGGCCGAGTTCTGCCCGGAGCTTTGCGATCTCCGCCTTCACCCTGGGAGGTTCGACACTGATACCCGCCTCCCGAGCGGCCTGGGATATGAGAGTCTCGCCTATCATCTGCGCAAGGACGCCCATTCCAGCAGCGTCTTCAAGCTTGTCCACGAAGGACTGGCGGGATATCTCCTCCCCGTTTACGACTGCGATAACCGGATCGCCCTCATCAGCTTTGGCCCACAGGACCGTCTCCGACTCGTTGCCCTCACGTACCACTCCGAGGGAGTGGATGTCGGAGACCCCGTCAGGCAGATCCAGCGTGAGGGAGGTACCGTCGGAAAGCCTCACCACAATGGTGGACGAGGCGCAGGCGGTTGCAGGAAGCAGTGCCAGCATGGTGAGGCAGAATAGGGCGGTTGTGGTCCTGAGTCTTGTGATCATTGAACCTCTTCCCTTTCGTTGACATTGCCCCGGTGGCTGCGCCGGAACACAACTTACCTTTCTCCCCTCACGCTGGGATTCCTGCAAGGAACTGAAAACCTGCGAGGACTGACGTCCTGCAACCCTCCATCACGCTGCGGCCACTGCCAAATATGGGACGAGGCGTCCCCGACCGGCTTTCTCCCATCCGGCCGGGGACCCTCTCTTACCTGCCGAAGCCTTGTTGGGAAGTCCTGTCCGCGCCTATGCAGCCACTGTTTTTTCCCTCTTGCGCCGACGCAAGCTCTCTTTCTGTAGCCGCAACGAATACAGAGGCTGCAGCGTCCCCAGTAATGTTCACTGTGGTTCTGGCCATGTCCAAGATGCGGTCGATCCCCGCGATAAGCCCAACGCCTTCAAGCGGGAGGCCGACCGAGGTCAAGACCATAGTCAGCATGATGAGCCCTGCTCCTGGCACGCCGGCTGTGCCGATTGAGGCCAGAGTCGCAGTCAGCACTATCGTAAGCTGCTGGCTCAAGGAGAGACCCAACCCGTAGACTTGGGCAACGAAGAGTGCGCAGACGCCCTGATACAGCGCAGTCCCATCCATGTTTATCGTGGCGCCGAGCGGTAGGACAAAGCTCGAAACCCCCTTCGGGACTCCCAGGTTCTCCTCCGTGCATCTCATGGTCACGGGCAAGGTGGCCGAGCTACTGGACGTGGAGAATGCTACGATCTGCGCAGGGAGAATCCCACGAAAGAACGCGGAGGGGCTCATCTTGCCGAAGCCAGACACGGTGAGACTGTAGACAATACCCATGTGCAACAGGCACCCGAGGTATACGGCGATTATGACCTTGAGGAACGGCAGCAGGACGGTTGCGCCGTACTTCCCGACCGTAGTCGCGATCAACCCGAACACGCCGTACGGCGCAAACTCCATGATCAAGGAAGTGAGCTTGTACATGACCTGTGCGAAGCTTTCGGTAACGTCCAGCACAGGTTTACCTCGCTCACCTATGAGCGCAATGGAGATTCCGATGAACAGGGCGAAGACGATAATGGGAAGCATCTGGACTTTAAGCATCGCATCAAGAGGGTTCGCTGGGAAGATGCCGACGATCGTATCGAGCAGACTCGGCGCTTTTCTGGCCTCGAAAGTCGCTGTGCCCATGTCCATTACAAGGCCGGAACCAGGTCTTATGACATTGGCGAGAACAAGCCCGATCAGCACGGCCAAGGCAGTCGTGATGAGGAAGTAGACTACGGTCTTCCCGCCCATCCGGCCGAGCTTCTTCACATCGCCCACTCCGGCCGCGCCAGCGACCAGAGAAGCGAAGACGAGGGGGACGATGACCATCTTGATGAGCGTGAGAAACAGGTTGCCCAAAGCGCCAAACAGGGCGGACGACGAAGCCTTCGCTCCGAAGATCAACCCAACGAGTACGCCAAGCACGAGGCCAATGAGGATCTTCTGGTAAAGCTTCAAACGAAACAACCTCCTTCCTACACTGTCTTTGGACAGTGAAATCGCCCCTCACAGTGAAGACCGGGTGTGCCCGGCCGGCGTCGGGATACACGAGGCTCCTAGGACCATCGATATTCGGCAGGAATTCCGAATAGGCCTTCAGGACACTCCTGTCCCACTTGCGTCTCTTTGGTTCCACCGTAGGATGCTAAGATACCGGCTTTGCGGAACTGCACTCCGTATGGCGGCGGGAGAACCCCGCACCCTCCTAGTCGCATGCTATAGCATATTCAGATCCGCTGGCGAATTGGCGGTACCGAGTCGAACTGGCCTGTTGGTGCTGGCGCGGCTGGCGCGACTGAGTAGAGTTTAAGTGGGTGGTACTCGCCGGGGGAGGCCCGGGGAGAAAAGAAGGACAGGGAGTCCTTTCCTCGAAACGAGCAAGCGGCTAAAACCAACTCGGAGGAGGTCGGGGTTTCTCTCACGTTTAGGAGAAGGCATTGCCGAGACCGGGAGAAGGGAGAGAACGTCTTCCTGCTGGACGAGGCGGTGGAGCTCGACGGAGGGACGCGCCTGAGCCCTCTGTTGAAGGAGGCTGCGGTCATCGCGGCTGTCCGT
>JANLFS010000154.1 GCA_024655925.1 Bacillota bacterium
GCCCGATGAGAGGATCGGCCTCGGCCATGCCTTCGAGATGAACCCCGAGATCCAGAACGGCTTTCTGTGGGAAGTCGCCCAGGCCCAGATGGCCCGGGACATCTTTCCGAACTCGCCGCTCAAGTACATGCCCCCGACGAAGTACATGACCGGCGACATCTTTCGTGGCTTCCTCATGAACGGTCTGTTCAACCTGGCCGGAGTGATGACTGGCCAGTCCATACAGTTGCTTGGGATGCTCACTGAGGCGATTCACACTCCGTTGATTCAGGACCGTTACCTTGCCATCAGAAATGCGAAATACATCTTCACCAACTGTCGTGCACTGGGCCGGGACATCTCATTCCGTCCCGGAGGGATCATCGAGACCCGTGCACAGGCAGTGTTAGCCCGTGCCCTGGCGATGCTCGAGAAGGTTCGCGAGATTGGGCTCATGGGTGCCATCGCAGCCGGGATGTTTGCCGGTATCTCCCGTGCTCCTGACGGTGGGCGGGGGGTGGACGGAGTGGTGGAGCGATCCCCTCGTTACTGGAACCCATTTGAGGAACTCATGATGGATGCACTCGGCCTCAGCGAGGAAAGGCGGTGAGTGGCATGCGTGCGGTGGACCCTCGGAACGTGCGACCTTACGGGGATACAATGGGCGATGGCAAGATACAGCTCAGCTTCACCCTACCTCTGAGGTACGGCCCAGAGGCCAAAGAGGCGGCGCGGCAACTCGTCCGCAAAATGGGGATCGAAGACGTCGACGTGGTCATGTCCAGTGACCTGGGTGGGCCGTTCACCTTCTTCGTTGCGTACGGTAGATGCACCCACTCTGTGGATGTGACTGAGCTCACCGTGCCCAAGGTAGAAATGCAGCCTATGGACTTCTTCGCAGTCAACAACCTGATCCGAGAGAAAGTCGGCCGCAGGATCACAGTGGTGGCGGCCTGCACCGGGTCAGACGCTCATACCGTAGGGATTGATGCGATCATCAACATGAAGGGGTACGCCGGGGAATACGGGTTGGAGAGGTACCCGTGGTTTGTCACGTATAACCTCGGAGCCCAAGTGCCCAATGAGACGCTTGTCCAGAAGGCCATCGAGACCGACGCGGATGCAGTCCTGGTGTCGCAGGTAGTCACCCAGAAGAACGTCCACATCGCCAACCTGACCAGACTCGTGGACCTCGTGGAAGCAGAAGGGATCAGGGATGATGTCATACTCATCGCGGGAGGGCCCAGGATAAATCATGAGCTCGCGTTGGAGCTCGGGTTCGATGCCGGGTTCGGTCCGGGCACTCTGCCTTCCCAGGTGGCCGCCTACATCGCTCAGGAGATCGTGAGGAGAGAGCACAGAACCTCGGCGAGGCTGACCGAGGAGCGATAGAGAACCTCGGATAGGAGGGATAGGGCAATGAGCTATGGTGAGGCTGCGGAGGCCGTGATCAGGGTGAGGATGAGTCAGCAGGACGCGCACTACGGAGGAGACCTGGTCGACGGGGCGAGAATACTCGGACTGTTTGGCGACGTCGCAACCGAACTCCTGATCCGCCACGACGGAGACGAAGGGCTCTTCGTTGCCTACGACATGGTGGAGTTCGTCGCTCCAGTGTTCGCCGGGGATTTCATCGAGGCAATCGGGCGAATCACGAGGGTCGGGAACACATCGAGAGCCATGTTCTTCGAGGCGAGGAAGGTCATCGCGGGAAGTCGCGATCCCCTGAATCCATCCTCCGCCCGCGTGCTGACCGAACCTGTGGTAGTCACCCGAGCCAGCGGCACGTGCGTGGTGCCCAAGGATCGGCAGCACCGGGGCAGCCATCCTGAACACACCGAGGCAGCACACGCTGAAGAGACTTTGGGGCCTGAGAGCGGGAGAGGGGGTATGAAGAGTGGATAAACTCATCATCTGCGCCGCCCTAGTTGGGGCGGAGCTGACCCGGAAGGAGACCCCCTACCTTCCGCTCACACCGGTCGAGATAGCCCAGGCGGCGGCGGAAGCGCGGGAAGCGGGCGCCTCCATTGCCCATTTGCACGTGCGCGATGCTCAAGGCCATCCAACCCAGGATACCAGGGTGTTCGAGGAGACCATCGCGGAGATAAGGGAGAGGTGTGACATCATAATCCAGATCTCCACCGGGGGTGCGGTCGGCACTCCCTGGCAGAGACGGATGGACCCACTCGACCTTCGTCCCGAGATGGCCACTCTCACCACCGGCACGGTGAACTTCGGCGATCACGTGTTCATGAATGAGCCCAGGGTGATAGAGGCCTTGGCTTCTCGCATGAAGGAGCTTGACATCAAACCTGAGATAGAATGCTTCGACACTGGGATGATAGCCAACGCCATGAGGCTCGCGAAGAAAGGGCTGATCTCCGAGCCCTATTACTTTGACTTCGTGATGGGTGTGCCCGGAGGAATTCCAGGCACCGTTCGTGATCTGCTCCATTGCGTCGAAAGCCTGCCGCCCGGCACACGGTGGCAAGTGGCCGGGATCGGCCGTGCGGAGCTTCCCCTGGCAACTGCGGCGATCGTACTCGGGGGACACGTGCGTGTGGGGTTTGAAGACAACATCTACTACGCCCGTGGGGTCCTGGCACAAAGCAACGCACAGCTCGTCTCGAGAGTGGTTCGGATAGCCAAAGAGCTTGGGAGGGAGATCGCAACGCCGGACGAGGCCCGTGCGATGCTTGGGATCCCACGAACCGGGAGGTGACACAGGGTGTCGAAGGTGAGAACAGTTGAGCAGGCTCTCGACCCGCTTGAAGACGGCATGACCGTGATGTTCGGGGGCTTTCTCGCGGTCGGGTGTCCAGCCAGACTGGTGGAAGGTATCATCCGAAAGGGCACCAGGAACCTCACTGTCATAGTCAACGACACGGCTTTTCCCGACCGAGGGTATGGCCGGCTGTTTGCGACCAGGCAGGTTAGGAAGGTGATCTGCTGCTATACTGGGTTGAACCAGGATTCCGTCTCTCAAAAGGTCGAGGGGACCCTCGAAGTCGAGCTGTGTCCGCAGGGAACTCTCGTCGAGCGAATCCGGGCTGGAGGCGCCGGGCTCGGCGGAATCCTGACCCCTACCGGAGTCGGCACGGTTGTCGAGGAAGGCAAGGAGAGGATCACTGTCGGAGGACGAACCTACCTGCTCGAACTGCCTCTCAGAGCAGACATTGCGTTTCTTCGGGCCCACCTGGCGGACACCGGGGGCAATCTAGTATACCGGGGGACCGCCAGGAACTTCAATCCAGTGATGGCGCTCGCAGCGGATTATGTCGTGGCTGAGGCGGATCATATCCTGGCTGCAGGCTCCATCGACCCGGATCGGGTGATGACTCCTGGCATCCTTGTCGATGCTGTGGTGGGGGTGAAGTAGATGGAGAGGGCACCAGCCGGACCCAGCATGGACCCGCGGGAATTCATTGCGAGACGGATTGCTTCCGAGTTCCAGAGCGGAAACGTAGTGAACCTTGGGATAGGTATGCCCACCCTTGTTGCGAAGTACTTGCCTCCAGATGTCGAAATCGTACTGCAGTCCGAAAACGGCCTGGTGGGCCTGGGCAACCCGCCCGAACCCGGGCACGAGGATCCGGACATCACCAATGCCGGGGGTCAGCCTGCGACAGTGAGGCCTGGCGGTGCGTTCTTCGACTCCGCGATGTCGTTTGCGATAATACGAGGGGGCCATGTGGACGTCACGGTGCTCGGTGGTCTTGAAGTGGACGAGAAGGGGAACCTGGCGAACTGGGCGGTTCCAGGAAAGGTCTTCGGCATGGGAGGGGCTATGGACCTTGTGGTCGGAGCCAAGCGGGTTATAGTCGCCATGGAGCATAGGACCAAGGATGGCAGGCCGAAGATCCTCAGAAAGTGCACACTCCCTCTGACGGCGTGTGCTGAGGTGGACATGATCGTCACGGAGATGTGTGTGATAGAGCGGAAAGCAGAAGGTCTCGTACTACGGGAGACAGCCCCGGGCGTCACAGCAGCACAGGTGCAAGAGGCGACCGAGGCGAGGTTGGTCCTGCCCCCACAAGTACGGACTATGCAGGTTTGAGCGGGCGGGCGGTCAAACCGCAGGGTTCCGAGCCATACATGCCGAGACTGAAGGCCACACCGGGATGCCCGCGCGGCCTCGTCTTGTGTACAAAGATGGCAGGGGAGACAGGACTTGAACCTGCAGCCCTCGGTTTTGGAGACCGATGCTCTGCCAGTTGAGCTACTCCCCTGCGAGATATGGCTTTGTCTTCAACCTAGATTCTACAACCCCGCATGACCGTTGTCAAGGCACGGGCGCAGGCCCACTCACTCACGATATAGTGTTCCAGTGAATTTCCAGTTGAGCGGTGACGGATAGTGCCGATTCATGTCTGGGTATCCCTGGCCAACAAATGGTCCTGAGTTCCCCATATTTTTCCATTCGCCAGCAGAGACGACGCAAGAGCAGCCAAGGCCCTCTTCGATCACGGGGAGG
>JANLFS010000155.1 GCA_024655925.1 Bacillota bacterium
TGCCGCCACGGGCACCGTGAAGTAATGCCCACCGTCCAGCTCGTGGAATCTCAAGATGGGGTAACGACCCAGATCCACGTCGTCACCCCTCAGCACAACTTCCCTGACCGGGGCCTCAGCCGGGTCCACAACCTGGAAGTCCAGGGGGTTGCTGGCCCGTCTCGACACCTCCTGGGTGAGGGATATCCCCACGTCCCCGGGACTCATCCCCAGCGCGACCGCGATGGAACGCCTGTCGGCCATCAGGTTGATGGCCACCTTGTGGCCCGGTTCCCCCTGAAGGTTGCACACGTTCGTGAACAGCGCCGCGGGAAACCGCCCCTTCCGCTCCAAGTGCTCCAAGACGGCGCTGACCTCGAACTCAGGAGACACCTCGCGATTGACGCACACCAGGCCGCGCGGGAACAAGTCCTGCAATCTGGCCAGATAAGCCCCAAGGGATTGCGAGTCGTGCATCACCCTCGATCCTCCCCTCGCGCTTGACCGCGGTCCCCTACTTGGCCACCCACGTCTTGGACAAATCGAATACCTCCATCGGGTGTGCGACGAAGTCGTGCACTTTGCTCGTGGTCGCGTAGATACCCTGCATGTAATATATGGGTATCGCCACGGCATCGTCTATCAATACCTTCTGAATTTCCCAATAGAGCTTCTTGGACGCCTCGGGATCCGTGACCTTCACGGCCTCGTCAATCAACGAGTCCAACGCGGGATTTTTGTAGTTTGACCAGTTGGCCTTGCTCGCAGAGTGGAAGCAACCGGTGAAATACGAATCCGGATGTTTGGAGAACGCCCACCCTATGAGCCACATCTGCTGCTCGTGCCTGGCCAGGGCGTCAACATAGGAGCCGTATTCCATGACCTGAATCTTGAGCTTGACGCCGACCTTGGAGAGTTGCCCCTGGACCACTTCGGCTATCTGCCTGTCCTTGAGGTAGCGGCCCTCGGTGGTCCACATCGCCAACTCCAGGCCATTGGGGTACCCGGCCTGGGCCAGCAGCTGCTTGGCGAGCTCCTGGTCGAACTTGTTCTCGAGAGGGGGATCGGTGGGCATAACCTCGGGCGGGATCAGCCCGAAAGACGCTTCTCTGGCGAGCCCCTCGAGCGTGTGTGCGCATATCTGCTTGCGGTCTATCGCGTGCGCGATGGCCTTCCGGACGTTCTTATCCTTCAGCACTGGATCACCGCAGTTGAACCCCACCCAGAATGTCCTCATTTGCGGGGACATGATGACGAGGTAATTCGGATCGTTCTTGAGTCCCGCGACCTCATGAGGGGGCACGTTCTCTATTACATCGAGCTCGCCGCTCTTGAACGCCAAGAGCCTGGTTGTCTCGGAAGGAATCGGCCGGAAGATCACCTTTTCCAGCTTCGGCGGGGTACCCCAATACTTGTCATTCCGAACCAGGGTGACATGGTCGTTCGGAACCCACTCCTCGAGTTTGAACATCCCGGTGCCGACGGGATTCTTATAGATGTCCTCACCATATTTCTTAAGAGCCTCCGGACTGTAGACCACTCCAATCGGCTGCGCGAGGTTAGTAAGGAACGGGGCAAACGGTTTGCTCAATGCGAATTCGACTTTGTATTCGTCCAACACCTTGACCGATGAGATCGCGCCATAGAAACGGCTTCCTTTGAGCGCCTTCGCCGTCCTCTCGAAATTGACCTTGACGGCCTCTGCGTTGAATGGCGTTCCGTCGGTGAAAGTGACGCCCTTGCGAAGGTCGAATACGTATGTCGTATCGTTCACCTGCTGCCAAGAGACCGCGAGCCTGGGTAGAAGCTGCTTCATTTCCACGTCCATCGTAACCAGCGTGTCCAGCACGAGGTCCCCGACGAGGAGATCCATGGTGCTGCGATAGTTAGGTAGGTCGAATGTCAACACGTCTGTGCCTGTACCTATCCTCAGCACCCCGCCTCTCGCTTCCTCGCCCTCCTTCTGCGGTGTCGCGGGTTTCTCGGCAGTCCGTTGTCCGCACCCGATCGCCACACAAGCAACGGCCGACAGTACAACAGCGGTTAAGACGACTTGCAGAAACCGTTTCGCTGTCACCTGGCTCACCCCTCCTACTTTAGTCTTGGGTCAAGGATGTCTCTGAGGCCGTCACCGAAGAGATTGAAACCCAACACCAGTATCGCCGTGAACAGTCCGGGAAAGAAACTCATGTGAGGCTCGGTCGTCAGGTATCCCTTGGCCTCGTTCAGCATTAGCCCCCACTCGGCGCTCGGGGGTTGAGCGCCCAGCCCGAGGAAACTGAGGCCGGACGTATGTAGTATGGCACCCGCCAACTCCAGTGTCGCCAGCACGATTATCGGGGCGGCGACGTTGGGCAACACGTGCCTGACCACTATCCACGAGTCGGTGGCTCCCATGGCCCTGGCCGCCTCTATGTATTCGACATCCCGAATGGCGAGTACCGATCCCCGCACCACACGGGCAGTCCTCGGCATGCTAGCCACCGCGACCGCGACGCACGCCTTCCACAAGCCCGGCCCGAGGATCGCCGCCATGAGTATGGCGAGCAGAAAATATGGAAAGGAAAGCAGAATGTCAATGAATCGCATGACCACGCTATCCACCCAGCCGCCGTAGTAGCCGGAGACTATCCCGAGGAACGTCCCAACGACGGTGCTTAGAGCCACGCTGAATCCGCCCGCCAACAGGGTCAGCCGGGACCCGTGGATGATCCTGCTGAGAATGTCCCTACCGAAAATGTCGCGCCCGAAGGGGTGTTCCCTTGTCGGCTTCTCCCTCTGGTGTTCGAGGCTCTGGTCCGTCGGGTCATGCGGGGATATGATCGGCGCAAAAAGGGCCACCAATCCCATCACGATGAGAATGGCCAGCCCCAAGATAGCGTTCCGATCCCTCTTGAGACGTTTCCAGAACATGCCCCCCGCCCCGATCCTCGAATCGTTCTATGTCGCTTACTCGTACCTGATCCTCGGGTCCAAGAACGTATAGAGTACGTCCACGACCAGATTCACTACTGCGAAAACCGATGCCGCCAAGATAGTGCAGCCACGGATGACGGGGTAGTCGCGCGAATACACGGCCATTACGAGGGTCCTGCCGAGCCCCGGTATCGCAAACACCGTTTCGGTCATCACGGATCCGCCAATCAGGGAGGCGAACTGCAGCCCGACCACAGTCACCACAGGGACAAGCCCGTTGCGAAGGGCGTGGCGCCTGACCACGGTCCCGCCCGGAAGCCCCTTGGCCCGCGCAGTCCTCACGTGATCCTGTCGGATGACCTCCAGCATGCTCGAACGCGTGAGTCTGACGAACAGGGCCAGGGGGAACGTGGCCAGCGTCAGACACGGCAGAACTGCCTGACGCCACGAGCCCCAGCCTGAACTGGGAAGAATCCGGAGATACACGGAGAAGAGGTATATCAGCAGGAGGCCCAGCCAGAATGTGGGGATAGAGACGCCTGCCAACACGCCCAATCTTACCGTACTGTCGAGGACGGAGTACTGCCTGACCGCCGAGATCACTCCGATCGTCACGCCGATGACGGCGGATACAGCTACGGATATCGCCGCAACCTGTACACTGACGGGGAATGCGCGTCCGATTTCCTCCACGACGGGCCTACGAGTGCGAAACGAGTTTCCCAGGTCGCCCTTCAATAGGTTCTGAAGAAACCTAACGTACTGCACGTGCAGGGGCAGATCCAAGCCCATTTCCTTCATGAGTTTGGCGACATTCTCGGGGGTCGCGTCCTGACCCAGCATTATCTCGGCCGGATTCCCGGGGGCCAGGTTCATTGCCCAGAACACGACGACTGTTACGGCCAGCAAGAGTACGACAGTCTGAAGCAGCCGCTTCAAGACGTACTTAAGGATCTTCAGGTTCGTGGAGGTTTCCTCCTCAAGGCGAATGTCTCCCCGTCCGACAACCGCCCCTCACAAGAAGCCTTCTGCTACCTACCGACTATCAGAGACTTCGTCCCTCCGGAAACCCTGCAAAAGCGCTGTTAATTCTCTCCACTGATTAATACTGTACATTAACACATTCTGCCTGTCAATCGTGACTTCATACAAGAGTGGGAAATAAAGTATGGGGTCAGGCAAGAATGCGAGCACCGCGCACAGGTACCTCTGGCACGCGGCTCACCCTCAAGTCCCGGAGGGCATTTAGTTCGAGCGCTCAGGGCTCAATCACCGACGAATAATCTGGGTCGCGGCCCTTACGTTCCGAGTCGAAAAGCAGATTCAGTTCTTCCCACACCCACCCACCACCACACCCCTGAGGCGCGCCGGCAGCCTTATAGTTTGAGTCTCGGGTACCCGAGTTCGACAGTGTCTGGGCACACGAGATGGTATACAAAAATGAAAGGGCCA
>JANLFS010000156.1 GCA_024655925.1 Bacillota bacterium
GCGTCGCCAAATGGGACAGGAACCGGGCGGTTCGACACCTGGCTCGCGTAGGCGCGGAGCTCGGCGCGGACATCATCAAGACGCTCTATACAGGGGATGCTGAGGGGTTCAGGGCAATAGCGGAGGAATGCTACGCGCCAATCATGGTTTTGGGCGGACCCGGAGACCAGGATGTTGTCTCAATGGTCGCAGATGCAGTCAAAGCCGGCGCACAAGGGGCGATAGTGGGCCGCGCAATTTGGCAGAGCTCGGACATGCGCAAGACCCTGGATGAACTCGTGGGTGTGATCAGGACGACCAGGTGAGGAGGTGGTCGCAAGACCCAAGGGCAGTTGCTCGATGTCAAGCCATCTTGTGCAAAGGTCAGACCCTAACGCTGACTACTCTTGGAGGTGCAGACATGTCACGAACCAGGATGATCAGGATCGTCGTAACCGCTATCATCATGGCCCTAGTCGCACAGATCTCTGTGAGCATTGCAGCCAAGGAGATTACCGTCGGCTACGTTGCAGCCAACATGACTGCAACGTCCCAGGTTCGAGTCACCAACGCCTTCACTGCCCAGAGCAAAGCCCAAGGCTGGAAAGTCGCAACAGCAGACGCCAAAGGTTCCTGGCCGGCCCTCGCTGACCAAATTGAGAACTTCGTCCAGATGAAGGTGGACGTGTTGGTCGTGGCGATGTCCGACCTGACCAGTGTGAAAGCGGCGATCGCAACTGCCAACAAGGCCAAGATTCCGGTCATCTCCATAGACTCCGGAGCAGCACCGGGCGTCATTGCTGACATCACCACAGACAACTACGTCATGGGGTCCAAGATATCGTCCTTTATGGTGGACAAGCTGGGGCACAAAGGCAATATAATCGTGTTCAAGTTCAGCGAGCACCACGGTACCCGCAAGAGAGGCAAGGCACTTGACATGGTCCTGTCGGAGAACCCGGAGATAAAGGTGCTGGCCACGCACAACCTGCCCCCAGCCGGGTTCATGCAGGATGCGCAGGCAAGGATGGAGACCTACCTGACGCAGTTCCCAGGGCAGATTGATGCGGTCTGGTGCCCGTGGGACGGGCCCGCCATGGCAGTCACCATGGCTTTGCAGGCTGCCAGAGTCGGTAGGGACAAGACCTTCGTGACTGGCGTCGACGGAGAACAGGCCACGTTCGACCTGATAAGGAGTGGGTCGCCGCTGGTGGCCACGGTTGCGCAGCCGTTTGAGCTGATGGCTGCGCGTGCAGTCCAGCTCATAGACGAACTAGTGGTAAAGGGCAAGCCCGCAAGCCAGGTCGTGCCCTCCAACACCATATACGTGGATGCTCCTCTGGTCACGCCGGCAAACGTACCCGCCAAGGGGAGCTGGCCCTGGGACTAGTAGACCGACAGCCGGGGGCGGGGTGCTGTGACCCCGCTCCTGGCACTCCTCACCGTAACACGTGCTAAACAGGAGGATGCCCATGGAGCCCCTTCTTCTGGGAGTGGATATCGGAACCTCTGGTGCCAAAGGAGTCCTGGTTACCGCTGGCGGAGAGATAGTCGCGGCAGCCGAGCGCACGCATTCTGTGTCCATGCCCCGCCCGGGCTGGGTGGAGCATGATGCGGAGCACGTGTGGTGGGGAGGGTTTGCCGAGATCCTCGCCCAAATACTCAGGACTTCGGGAGCGGATCCCGAAAGGATAGCAGGTGTAGGATGCAGCGCCATCGGCCCGTGCCTGGTCCCGATGGATGCATCCGGCCACCCTCTTAGGCCGGCTATTCTCTACGGTGTCGACAGCAGGGCTTCACGTCAGATAGAACAGATGAAGTCTGCTATGAGCCCGGATGAGGCCCTTGCAGTTGCGGCCAACCCTATCACGACCCAGTCTCTTCTCCCTAAAGCCATGTGGCTCAGAGACGAAGAGCCGGGCGTGTACAGCAAAGCTAAGCTCTTCCTTGATGCCGCCGGGTACTTGGCCTTCCGGCTCACCGGCTCTCCCTCGCTGGACCTCTTTACGGCTACGGCAGGAGGTCTCATCGACATCCGCACTCTCGCCAAGAGCCCCGACATGTTCCACGCCGCCGATGTCTCCCCGGATCTCTTCCCCGAACCCTCATGGCCCACCAAGCTGGTTGGGACAGTCACAAAGACCGCGGCCAGCCTGACGGGGCTCAAGCCGGGCACGCCTGTGACCACGGGAACCTGTGACGCCGCAGCGGAGTCCGTGGGGGCTGGGACCACTGAAGACGGAGAGGTGACTTTGATCTACGGGACCACCGCAGTCGTACTTGCATGTCTTGGCAAGCCTGCCTCCAACCCCGCGCTGTTCGGGGGACCTTACTGCCTGCCGGACAGGTACGTCCTGGCCGGCGCCACCGCGGCGGCTGGAGCTCTCACCTCCTGGTATCGTGACAACTTCGGTGCCCAGGCCCGGTCAGAGGCCGCTAAGACTAACAAGAACCCGTATGAGGTGCTCTACGAGATGGGGCGGCAGGTTCCTGCAGGCTCAGACTCCCTGGTGGTCCTCCCGTATTTCGGCGGGGCGCGCACTCCGGTAAATGACGAGCACGCGCGAGGGGTGATCCTCGGACTCACCTTGCGCCACACTGGGGCACACATTTACCGTGCATTGCTGGAGTCGGTCGGCTACGAGATCAGGCATCATCTGGAGGAGATGACCCGATCCGGCGCCGCTCCCCACGTCATACGCGCTGTGGGAGGGGGCACGAGGAACCCATTGTGGACTCAGTGTGTCAGTGACATCACCGGGCTGACCCAGGCATGTGTGGCGAATCCTCTGGGAGCTCCTCTCGGGGACGCATACTTGGCAGCGATGGCGGTGGGCGCGGTCGAGGGAGTCGGCCAACTCAAACAGGCCTGGATCCGGGCGGACACCGTCGTCACGCCTGACCCGGCCAACAAGGCCACCTATGACAGACTGTATGGTGTCTACCGGGAGGCATACGCGGCCACGAGAAACCTCAGTCACACTCTGGCATGCGGGTAGACGCGGCTCGATCACGTGCTGCTGCTCGGCGTTGGCGGCCTCACCTTCGAGTATGACTATCTCGTCCTTGACGACAAGGACATCGACGAGTCGCGCGAACAGCTACTCATTGTGCTCACGTGCATCGATGATCTCCTGTGCAGCTTCTTCTGGCGCAGATGTCTTACGATTGGGAGCTGTGAGCCTGTTCTCGATCCTTTGAACTCCCTTGACGCCGCTGACCAGTTCCGCTGCGATCTCTATTTGATCCTCGCTTTGGACCTCGCCCTCTAGCCGTACGACCCCTCGTTCAGCCCGGGCTGATATGGCGTAAGGATGGAGCCTCTTCTCGGCTGCAATGGCCGCCTGGACCCGGCTAGTAAGGCCGGGGTCATCGGCTCTGTCTCCACCTTCCACAGCCAGGTGGCTCACTATCTCCTTGACCCCTCTGGCCCTGGCGGCTGCCGTGATCGCTGCTCTCTCGTGAGCGAGCGAGTCCACGTGACCGTGAAGGTGCACCACGCCTTTGCTGCTTTCTCCGTGAACCCGGCTGATGTCGACGTTGTTGTCGAGACGCAGTTCCTCAGCTACCTCGAAGGCCACGTCATCGTCGGTGATCTGCCCGTCGGTGCACACGGTGAGGCCGTTCTCCACAGAGTCTACCCCAGTCACTCTGGAGGCGATGTCACCGGCTCTCATCTTTTCGACAAGCACATCCACAACGCCACTGAGATGGACGGCTCCGTCGAGCGCCCTGACGTTTATCTCATACGCACTGAGTCCTTTGTCCTGCTTGATGGATTCGAGAACTCTTCCGGCCAGTTCCTCGTCTTCCCTGGTCCCCACGCGCGTCCCTCCTATAGCCGAAGTTCGCTCGGGACGTAGTATTCTCAAGCTATAGGGGAGTTACGCCCAGGCGTCCGACAGTTGGCCGCTGAACCCGTGAGAGCAATTAGGTGAATCAGACTGAGAGCAAGGGTCCTGACGTGCAGGACATAGCAGACCTCTGTGGAAGAATGACTGCTCAGGGTTCTGGGCGATGTTGGGACTCACCAGTGATGTGCATTTGTGGAATCACCAGATGGGAACGGCACTGACGGGGAACACGATTGACAGACGGAGGAGTGACCGCATGCACATAGACCTGAAGTACGGTAAGTCCGGGTTCAGCTTGGATACGTCGGCGCTGGGAGACCCGCCGGTTCTCACGGGGCGCGAACCGCCGGT
>JANLFS010000157.1 GCA_024655925.1 Bacillota bacterium
CGCAGGTACACGGCCCCAACCAGACCACGAGGATGGGCGATTACCTGGTCCAGAGAGTCGGGGCGATACCGAGCCGCAAGATAGACATTGAGAATCACCCGAGGGATCTGAACGATCAGTACACTGCCACATTCGTTCAGGAACTGAAGAACTCCATTGCCGAGCCCAATGTGGCGCAAGGGGCGGAGATCAAGATCATTCTGATGAATGAGATCATGGCGGCCTGGTACGGCCAGAAAGACGCCAAAACCGCGCTGGACTCCGCAGCAGTCCAGATTAACGCGATCTTGGCACAGCAGTACAAATAGAGCCGGGCCAGCCGGCCCGCTTCGATCAGCCCGGGGGCGCGGGGGCGAGTCCGCTCCGCCCCGCGCCCTGTCAGCAGGCACAGACACGTGGCGAGGTGAGGCGCAGCATGAAGTCTAGAACCAGGGCAGCGTGGCTTTTCCTCTCTCCCACCCTGCTCTTTTACGCCGTCTTCCTCATATTTCCCGTGCTCAGCTCCCTCTACCTGAGCTTCCACGAATGGAACATGCTCACGCCCCCGCTCCAGGCCCCGAACGTGGGACTCGCCAACTACCGGTACATCTTCTCTGAGGACCCAGTGTTCAAGAAAGCACTCCTCAATACTTTCATATACGTGGTCGTGACAGTCCCTGTCAGCATCACCCTCTCAGTGTTGCTGGCCTTGATGCTGTCGAGGAAGCGGCGTACTGGCTTCTACAGGCTTGCCTTCTTCCTGCCCACAATCACTCCACAGATTGCCGTGGGAATGGTTTGGCGGTACCTCTACCGTCCTAACTACGGCCTCATCAACACGGGGTTGAACGCCGTGGGCATATCCTCGATCAACTGGCTGAATGACCCTTCGACTGCTCTGCTCTCTATCATGATCACCGCGGTATGGGCCATGATCGGAACGAACTTGCTTGTCGTAGACGCGGGTCTTAAGGACATTCCAGATGAGTACTACGAGGCCGCATCGATAGATGGGGCCCATGGATGGCAACGGTTCTGGCATGTCACATTCCCGCTACTCAAACCGTCCCTGTTGTTTGTCTTCGTCACCGGCACCATAGCAGCATGGCAGGTCTTCGACTTCATCGTGGCCATGACTGCACCTACCTTGGGCAAAGCGGGAGGTCCCGTGAACAGTACCATGACCATGGTCCTGTACATGTACCAGACCGCGTTTGAGTATCTGAAGATGGGGCGGGCGTCCGCCATGGCCTACGTGCTGTTCATCATAGTCATGGTCATCTCCCTGGTGCAGCTTCGTCTCTTCAGGCGGGGTGGAATCGAGTCTTACTATTAGGAGCAGGTGTGCGGAAGGAGCGCTATCCCCATGAGCCCTGTGCGTATTTCACACCTTGCGTTGCCCAGGCTGTCACAGGCCGCAATCACGGTCGTCCTTGTGGTCGCCGCCGCCACCATGCTGCTGCCCTTTGTGTGGCTCGCGCTGTCCGCGCTCAAGACCCGCGCGGAGCTGGTGGCGGTCCCGCCAGTCTGGATACCCGAAGTGCCCCAGTACCAGAACTTCGCCCTTGTAGTGCGGCAAGTCCCGCTGTTCAGATACTATCTCAACAGCTTCATCGTGGCGGGAGGCATAAGCCTGTCGGTTCTGATCACGAGCTCGATGGCAGGGTTTGCTCTGGCGAAGTACCAGTTCCCCGGGCGTGACCTGGTCTTCCGGGGGATCCTTGCCACCATGATGCTGCCGTCTTTCATTTTCATAATTCCAGTCTACTACATGATGAAGCACGTGCCGTTCGCGGGCGGGAACGACTGGGCCGGTGTCGGGGGGACGGGGTTTCTCCATTCGAGGCTCTCCCTCATCCTCCCGTTCGCAGTGAGCGCGTGGGGCATCTTCCTGATGCGCCAGTTCATGCTGGGCATACCCGACAGCCTGATAGACGCCGCAAGAATAGACGGCGCATCAGAGATGCGCATACTCCTCGGCATCATGATGCCCTCGGTGAAGCCGGCTCTTGCAACCGTTGGCATTTTCACCTTCATATCACAGTGGAACAACCTCTTCTGGCCACTGGTGGTCGCCACCTCCGCCCCTGAACTCGCCACCCTCACTGTGGGCCTGAAGTTCCTCGAAACATCGTTCGACCCGAACCGCAACGCCCACCTGATACTGGCCGGCCTCACGCTGGGGATCCTCCCAGTGATGATCCTGTTCGCGTCCTTGCAGCGGTACTACGTAAAGGGAATTTCGATGACAGGGATAAAGGGATGACACAGTATGTCTGTTGAAGGCGGTTGCGGCCAGCCCACACAAGCCTATGGGGTCGATATCGGGGGCACTAAGGTCGCGGTTGGGCTCGTGGATGCCGGAGGTCACATAGTCAGGCGCGCGATGGAGCCACTGGAGGCCTCCGGCACCAGCCCGGAAATCACGATCGCGCAGGTGGCTAGGCTCATTCACAAGGTGAGTGATGGCGGGGATGAGCCTCGAAGACCGGTGGGGGTCGGCATACCGGCTGTGATGGACGAGCGCAGGTCCCGTGTGGTCTGGGCACCCAACATTCCAGGATGGTCCGATTTCCCAGCGCTTGATGCGCTCTCCGCCGTGCTTGGCCACGACCGAGTCGCCCTCGAATTCGACGGCATCACTGCCGTGGTGGCAGAGTCATGGGTTGGGGCAGCCAGAGGCGGCAGAGATGTGGTGTTTCTCATCATCGGCACCGGGATAGGCGCAGGGCTCATCCTGGGAGGACGTGTCCACCGGGGCAGCACGGGAATGCCGGGCGGCGTCGGCTGGTTTGCCATGGACCCGGCGGCCCTCGATGACATCAGGACACGCCGCGCTCCCCACTTCGAGGAGTTGTGTGCTGGGCCCGGGCTGCTCACTACCGCAAATGCTGCCTGTAGCAAACGGGCCAGGTTCCCTGATACACAGGCCTTGTTCGAAGCCTACGACAGAGGGGATTCCACCGCAGTGCGCAGCCTGGTGAACGCGGCGAGCTACGTTGGGATGGCCGTTGCCAACATGGTGAGCATTCTCAACCCGGACACGGTCGTCATCGGCGGGGGCATTGGGTTGCAGTACTGCAAGAGGCCCTCACTGTTCACCCACATCCAAGAGATGGTATCGAGCCTCGCGCAGCCAGCCGCGGCGCAGGCGGTGAGGATCATGCCTGCACTCTTGGGGCCGGATGCAGGAGTAATAGGGGCGGCAAAGACGGCAATGGATCGTTTCGGGTCATGTGCTAACTCAGATAGGAAGGACGAGATGCGATGAACGGTATTGAGTATCTGTTACGCGCTCAGGATATTCTCACCAGGATTCAGGGCCAGGAGCAGCAGAACATCCTGGACGCATCCAACATGATGGCGGAATCCATTGCCTGTGGCGGCATGGTGCACGTGTTCGGGAGTGGGCACTCGGTCATCCCCGTGCTTGATATCTTCCCGAGGTACGGGGGGTTCGTGGGCTTCCATCCTATCATGGATCCTCGCCTCATGTGGTTCAACGTCGTGGGGCCCGGCGGAGCTCGCGAACTGCTTTGGCTAGAGAGGACCGAAGGTTACATCGCCAATTTCCTGCAGAGTTTCGAACTGGCGCCCCAGGACACCATGCTTGTCTTCTCGCACGGAGGCCTCAATGCCGCCCCTGTGGAGGCGGCAATCTACGCCCGTGAACGCGGGCTCCGAGTGGTGGCCGTGACTTCGAAAGAGAACCACAATGCCGCTTCCGCCACCCACTCGAGCGGCAAGAAACTCGGAGACCTTGCAGACGTCCTCATCGACAACTGCGTCCCTCTCGAGGATGCCCTTGTCCGCATCGACGGGCTCAGGGAACCAGTCGGAGCCGGGTCCACTCTCGCTGCAGTTGCAATCTCGATGTCGCTGGTGTCGGAGACTGCGAGGCAGCTCGTGGCGAAGGGACACAAGCTCTCAGTCTTCGTCTCCCCGAATGTGGCCGGCGTGCCAGCGGACCACAACATGCAAGTATTCAGGGAGTACGCGAAAGCAACCACCAGGTGATAGACATCGACGGGTGCGGGAACACGGACGCTCCTGCGTTGCTCGGAATCGGGTAGGAGGGGGCGGCTAGCCCCCGTCCTCCCACACCACCGTACGTACCATTCGGTATACGGCGGTTCATTAGACTAACGATACGAGCTGTAGAGATCCGATAGACTCAGGAGC
>JANLFS010000158.1 GCA_024655925.1 Bacillota bacterium
TCAGCTCCAGGCTTGCTTACCGCAAGCCCCCGGCTTTAGCCGTGGGGTAGCTGACTCTCGCGCCTTCCGACGTGATGGGCAGGGGTATTGCCCGTGAGGTCACCCGGGCCTGCCTGAAGGCATCGACGATGGCTTGTCCGACCACTTCGCGGGACACGCCCTCCCCCACCAGAGCAAGTACAGAAGGCCCCGCTCCGCTCATAGCCACCCCAAGGGCACCAGCGTCAAGCCCGGCCCTGACCGCCGCGAACAGCCCGGGAACCAGGGCGCTCCTGTAAGGCTGGTGGAGGCGGTCCTCCATAGCGTACCGGAGGTTCTGGTAGGCGCCTGTGGCAAGAGATGCCACGAGCAATGCAGCTCGACTCACGTTGAAGACTGCATCGGAGTACTGAACGGAACTCGGAAGCACGTTCCTTGCACTGCTCGTCGAGACCTGGAAGTCCGGGACCACCACAACGCACCCAAGTCCCGGCGGCAGGGGCAGCCGGGCCCAGAGCGTCCTGGATCCGACTAGCGCAGATGCGGTGAGCCCCCCGAGCATGCACGCTGTGGTATTGTCGGGGTGGCCCTCTAGTTTTGCCGCAAGGTTCAGCATTGCCTGCCTGTCCAGAGGACGTCCCATGAACTCGTTCGCGGCCACTGTGCCTGCGACGATCCCGGCCGCGCTGCTCCCGAGCCCCCTCGCCACTGGAATGTGGTTGGCCATGGTCACCATGACCTCAGGGGCTCTTTGGCCAGCCTCGGCATAAGCTGCCTCGAAGGCCCGGATGGACAGGTTGTCTCGTCCTGTCGGGATCCGGGCATGCTGGGACACGCCCTCAGGGCCCAGGAGGACCACCCCTGACTGCCCGGCACCGAGCTCGAAGACGAACTCATCCTCCAGGCCCAGCGCGATGCCGAGGGAATCGAACCCGGATCCAAGGTTCGCGGAGGTCGCTGGGACACTTACCTTCACTCTGACGCCCGCCATACTGCTCACCGTCCCCGGTTCATAATTCAATCAGCCTCTCGACCGCTCGTGGGTCGGCGTCGCACACCTGAGCTGGACGAGACTGTGCTATCGCCCTCTCCGGGTCTTTCAGGCCGTGTCCTGTCAGGACGGCGACCACTGTCTCACCACCCGAGAACCCGCGCCTGCGGGCGGTCTTGATAACACCGGCAACCGACGCACACGACGCGGGTTCCGCAAACACACCCTCCTGGGACGCGAGGATCTCATATGCTTCAAGAATCTCATCGTCGCTGACTGCAGCGACTGTCCCGCCGGACTCGTCCACCGCAGCCTGAGCCCCTTTCCAGCTTGCGGGGTTCCCTATTTTGATCGCCGTCGCGATTGTCTCGGGCCGGTCCACCGGGTAGCCCAACACGATCGGGGCGGCCCCTTCTGCCTGGAACCCGAGCATCCTGGGAAGAGAGGATGCCCGCCCGTGGGCAGCGTACTGCCTGAACCCTTTCCAATAGGCTGTTATGTTGCCCGCGTTCCCTACTGGAATAGCAAGGCAATCCGGCGCGCGGCCCAGCTGGTCGCACACCTCAAAAGCCGCAGTCTTCTGACCTTCTATCCTGAAAGGGTTGATGGAGTTGACCAGGGCAATACGGTGTAGCGACGTGAGTTCTCTGACGATGGCCAGGGCCTGATCGAAGTTCCCCCGGATGGCGACGACCTCTGCCCCATGGATCACAGCCTGTGCAAGCTTTCCCATGGCTATGGCGCCTTCGGGAATCACGACCATGCACCTGAGCCCCGCCCGCGCAGCGTAGGCAGCAGCGGACGCCGAGGTGTTGCCGGTGGAGGCACACATGACTACTGACATTCCATCCTCGCACGCCTTGGAGATGGCCATTGTCATGCCTCGGTCCTTGAATGATCCTGTGGGGTTCGCCCCCTCGAACTTCAGAAACAGCGAGATCCCGAGGGACCGGCCCAGTCGCCTCGCTTCGATCAGGGGCGTCCACCCCTCGAGAAGCGTGACCACGGGAGTATCATCTGTCACTGGAAGAAATTCCCTGTATTCCTCAATTACGCCTTTCCATGCCGTCACCAGGCATCTCTCCAATCTTTCATTACAGCTCTATGAACCTGTAGGCCTTCTCGGCGGACCTGAACAGCATGACGAACATTCCCGCCGTGAACACCGCCGTTCCGACAAACGCAGCGGAGAGTATGGCCGAGGCAGTCCACCCGGCCCGGGTAGCCCTCCAGACAAGGAACCCCGCAGCCGCCAGGACAACCTGCACAATGAGCCAACCGAAAAGGCCGTTAAGGTTGCCTTTCATCGCTTTTTGTGGGTTGTCCCATTTGAGGTAGGGCCTGAGCATGTCCATGTACATGACCATGAAGGTGGCGCCCACCGCCCCGATCAGCCCGAGTAGTACAGCCAGTCCGAACATGCCTGGGGTGAGTCTCAGCACGAGTTGGAGGACGGCGATCATCGGGATGGAAGTCACAATCTCAAACGCCAGGGCAAAGAAGACCTTGCCCGTCACTTGCCGGCGAGCGGGCACGGGGATCACTTTGGATACCCAGAAGTTCGCGCCCTCTCTGGAGAAAGCGGTGGACGAGACCATGTGTATCCCGGCCGTCCACACCACCGCCGCCGCGAAGACCAGCGCTCGCAAGACCACAGTAGACGGATCGTGCAGGAAAGCGTCGAACCCGGGGATCTGCGCGAACATGCTGCCGGATCCGCCGATGAGGAACCAGACCACGAGCAGGCCGGGGAATATGAGGGCGTTCATGACTCCGTTCAGAACGAACGAGGGCGTGCGCGCGAAGATCCAGAGATCGCGGATAGCGCACGCCATTTCGGGGGACCTCTGCACAAGTTCCACCCCGCGCCTTGCCCCGACACCCGTGTAGAGCGCCGCCTGTCCTCGCCTGCCGGATCCAACTTCAGTGCCGCTGAGGAGGCCCGCATAGAAAAGCCTGGATGCAAAGAACATGACAGCAGCCAGCATCGCCGCAGAGACTGCGACAAACAGACCCAAGTTGGCAAGGCCCGAGGCCGTAAACGGCCTCGACATGGCGATGGTAGCCCATAGACTGGGCGGGAACCGGGCCGCGACCGAGCGTGACAGGCTGTCCTGGATAGTCATCACGTATTGCAGGAACTCCTGCTCACTCTGGGGCTGGAACTGCATGATGTAATACTGGAACCCAAAGTAGGCGCCGAGGAAGAGCAGAGTCCCCACAAACATCAGCAGGGTGCGACTGCGCTTGATATTCGCGTACCGCATTATGACCACTGCCGCAAGGGAGGAAACGGCAAGGGGGATCACGGGTATGAGCAGGAACACAAGAAGAGCTGTAACCCAGTAGCCGAAACCCATGCCGGCCATGATCCCATAGACTATGAAAGCCGGACCTACCACGAAAAGGAGAGTGACGTACTCATTCACCATGAGCGTCGTGAACTTCCCCAACAGCACCGTGCTTGCGGGCAATGGCAGAGGAACGAGGATCATGGTATCGCGAGAGAAGTAGAAGACTGACGTAACCCAGAAAATTCCCAGGAGCAGTACCATGATCTGCCCGGCGACAAGCGACAGGGTGAGGATGAAGTTGCCTTGCCCCAGCACTTGGCCTTGGGCGTACATGGTTCTCAGAAGATAGACATACCCCGTCAGTATGGAGGCAAGCCCGACCCCGAGCCCGAAGATGATCAGGACAGGCTCCCACAGCCTCTTCTTCTGAACGATATAGGTTTGCTTGGCGTAGGAGAGACCGAAGTTGATGTTCAGAAGCACACGAACCAGAGCCCAGAACTGCCTCACCCTATTCATCCTCCGTCAGCTCCAGGAAGAGTTCCTCGAGGGACTCCTCTCCCGCCTGTTCCCTAGCTGTCGATCTCCTCGCGCGAAGCTCCTCTACAGTTCCGGAGGCTATCAGCTTGCCCCGGTGGATGATCCCGACCCTGTGGCAGAGGCGCTCCGCCACCTCCAGGACATGAGTTGAGAAGAACACCGTCCCCCCTGCATCGCAGTGTCGGTTCATCAAGTCCTTGAACAGATGAGCACTCTTGGGGTCCAGGCCCACCATGGGTTCGTCGAGAATGAGCAGCTTGGGGTTGGAGAGGAGAGCGCCCGTCAAGGCGAGCTTCTGCCGCATGCCATGGGAGTAGCTCGCTATCAGGTCTCGCACTGCA
>JANLFS010000159.1 GCA_024655925.1 Bacillota bacterium
GCGTCTCCTCCCCACGCCTGAAGGCGGGGGCTCCCGACGCCGCGTAGTCTGGTGGTGTGGGAGGGATCAGCGGAAGAGCCGGAGGGCCAAGCGGGGCTTCCCTCGACAGCCCACCGGCCTGCTATCTTATGCGTCTGACTCTCACACGGGCGTTGGACCCCGCCAGGAGGGCGGCCACGTCGATTTTCGAGATCAGCTGCAGGTCTTCGGTCGGCCAGAGGTTGTTGAAGTACCGAAGCTTGAACAGTGGCACGAAGAGCGGGCCTGGGGAGGTCACCTCGACTCCTCTCTGAAGCCCAACGTAATCGCCGTCATCCACCACTCCGTTCTCGTTCACATCCAGCCAGCCAAAGAGAGAATGAACGCCGGGAAGTGCGCACGGGACGCTGAAGCTCCTGTCCCGCCCTCCGTAGTCCGCAGCGCTCTGCAATTCTCCTTCCTCATCCACGAGCGCGAATATCGCCCGGTCCATAGTGGATGCGGTCACAGCGGCGTAGGCGTTCACGATTCCGTGTCCGTAGTCTGGATCCCAACCGGGCACGCCTGGGTCATCCATTGAGGTCATTTGGATGAGATCCCTTACCTCGGCCGGGGCCATCGGGCCAAGCTTTGAAAGCATGAGCGCCACGACCCCAGAGACGTGAGGAGTGGCCATCGACGTGCCTTGCATGTACCCGTACTGGGCGGAATCGCCCGGCATGTAGTATGTGCTGAATATTCTATCTTCTGGATCTCCCGTCCCGGGGAACTGATCGTTACCGCAGGCACCCCCAGGGGCAGCGACATCCAATTCCGGGCCTGTGGTAGAGTAGCTCGCCTTTTGCAACTGCCTCCCCACGGCGCCAACCGCTATCGTAGTCGGGTGAGCGGCCGGCCACCACACACCGGACGTTCCCGTGTTCCCGGCCGCGGCCACGACCACGATTCCCTGGCTCTCTGCGCGCTCAAGGGCGGTGTTGCCCACCGACCCGAGCGGGGGAAAACTCGGCTGTCCGAGGCTCAGATTGATGACACTGGCCCCGCGGCTTATGGCCCAGTTGATCCCGTCTGCCACGAGAGACTCGCTTCCACTGCCGTCAGGGCGGAGCACTCGTATGGGCAGGATCGTAGCTCCCCAGCTTACCCCCGCCACCCCAATCCCGTTGGAGGTAGCGGCGCCAATGGTCCCGGCCACGTGGGTTCCGTGACTTGCGCGCCCCGCACTTGGTTCATCCGTAGGGTCGTAGTCGTTGTCCACGAAGTCCCGCGCGTTCGCGAGATCCAGCCGCCCCTGAAGGTCAGGATGCTCGGGTCTGACCCCGGTATCGATGACTGCCACTGTAACGGGTCTTTCGAATCCAACCGTCACGCCCCACGCCTGGGGCAAGCTTATCGCCCGGTAGTGCCATTGCTGGGTGTATCCCGGGTCGTTCGGTTCAACCGGGCCTCCAAGCGCCCATACCACGTTGTCAGGGTAGGCAGTGTCGACCCACGGGAGCCTGCCGAGTTCCTGGGCAAATTCCTCTGCAGATCTCCCTTCTGGTATGCTTACCAGGATGTATCCTGAGAGTGGCGAACTCCTGACCACCCGAGCCCCGGCAGCGTTCACGTCCGCGGCCGCCGCCGCATGCTTCGACCCCGGTCTTGGTACGACGATGATGGCGTCGGGCCTGGCGAACTGATACTCCGGGTCAGGTCCCGCGAGGGGCTGAGATCGCCTCACCCTCGGTGCCTTAAGACCGGCAACCGTGGGCGGGGTGTAGGCGTTACTCAGAGTGGCTAGTCCCCACACTTCAATGTTTCCGGGGCCCGTCGCTGTGGAGCCCGCGAGGCTCACACATACCTCATACTCTGCATTCGGGACAACATCTATCTTCCTGAGAGTGCTCTTGTGCCCCGGGGCAGAGAAGTACATGGTTACGGTCCCAGCAACGACGGGTACCCTCTGGAGTGCGTACGATCCCTGACTGTCTGTCCACGCTATCCGGGAGCCTAGCGCAACCCGGGCCCCTTTGATCGGCTGCCCAGTGACCAAGCTGTCTACAACACCGGTAATGGTGACGACAGATTTCGGTCTCGGCTTGAGACACCCGGCGAGTGAGCTGGAGATTATGAGCAGAAGAAGAATACTCGCCAGTCTCTTCGACAGTCAGAGCACCTCCAGACTCCCAAACGGAAAGGCCGGCGCCTCGGGCGCCGGTATTCGAGGTCTCAAGTCATTTGTATCACAAGCGAAGAATTACTGCCACTATCGCCGCCGTTACCTGGGGATTCTATACAGATACGCGTTCATCTGACTGCCAGGGGGACCGTAGTAGATCTGGGGGTTCTGCGGATACGGCGGCAAGCCTCCGAAGTATGCTCGCATCTGGTCCCTGACGTAATTGTAAATCTCCGTAGCATCGACCAGGTCGTTACGGTCGGCGTCTGCCACGCAGTATTGCTTGCCTCCAGACACGATCCGCTGGTCAAACCCCTGGGTGAAGTAGTACGAGAAGACGCCTCTTCCAAGCGCTCCGTCTTCCCAGGACACCTCGTTCTTCGCAGACGCCGTTATGACAATGTTCCCAGCCTGCGACAAGTTCTTCGCCATGACCTCAAATCCGGTGGAACGCTTGAGGTTCTTGCCGAAGTCGAGGGACTGGAACATCCCACCGGAGTAGCAGGAATCGAATACGAATATCCTACGTCCCGCATTCACATATAAGGAGATCCAGGTGCTCAATTCCTCGTCGGATATTCGCTCGAGGTCTTGGGCAATAATGTACTCATGCGCAGGTGAGATGGATCCATCCTGTGCCCCATGTCCGGAATAGAACATGATGAATGTATCATTCGCGTTAGTTCGCGAGCCCACCACCTGTATGGCCTTTATTATGTCTAGTTTTTTGGCTTGGGTGTCGGTCAATTGCACATATTGACCCGCCAAGAAATTCCCGTAATAGAGGCTGTCGCGGGCGGCGATCGCATCGGCTACCGCGAACCTGAGGCGGTTGCTAGGATCTCCTTCGTATTCATTGATGCCGATTGTGAGGATATGCAGAGAACCCAGAACCCTTGTACCTACGTACGTGTCCAAACCGGGAAATACTGTGCAGTGCACCTCGAGCCAATCGACGTACTGTGGGTGGTAAACAGTGACCTTGTAGCTGCCGGGACGTAGAGATGTAGCAGAGAAGTACCCGCTACTGTTGGTGGTAACCTGAGTGGACGTCGGCCCCTGAACCAACACTGTGGCTCCCTGCAGAGGCGAGTAAGTCGCACTCTTCGTCTGCTCCGCCATGATCACAATCTTCTCAACGGCTTCACCATCAAGGGAAAGGGCCTGCGAGTCTTTGTACGCCCAACCAGAGATGCTCCCGAACACGAGAACCCCCGGCGCACACCCCGCCCCAAGTAACCCCACCAAGAGAATCATGACAACCAGTCGGTTCACCCCCACACGCGTGGGGACAACTATCCTTTCAACCGAGACTGGAGCTTCGAGCCCTGTTCTGTGCATTACTACTCCTCCCGTTCCCGCGGGTGCCCCTCACCTGGTGTAGACTCCGCCGGAGCCTGCGATGTTCCCTGTGGAAGTGACATGATGTGCCCTACTTGGCACTGATCTGCCTGAGAAGGAAAATGCCATCTATATGGGGAATACATATTCCGCGAGATAGCGATGAGTCGCCGACCCGCATTCTCGTGGGGAGGGATATGGACGTGTTGCGACCGCGCCTGGTTCTTGTCAGTTGCATCGCGCTGGCAGTGGTTTCGGCCGGATTGGGATTGGGGCCGTCCGTGACGTGTACCGTGGCCCCCCTGGGTTGGAGGGGGCAGGAGCCTCTCTCGTACGCTTCGTCCGACCAGGGGCCTTTCGTCAGGTTCTTCCCGGAGCTCAAGAGCCTTCCCGCCCCGCCGTGGGTAAGAGAAGGTCTCCGCGCGTATTACCGAACAGGCGCCGCGACCATCCCCTATCCCGCGAAATCCGAGGCAGCAAAAGGTGCCGGGCCGGCTAGATACCCGTTGATATCCGCAGAGGAAGCCAGCCCAGTGATGCCGAGTCTCGTGAGAACGGACGTCATTGCCCTGACGACAAGGT
>JANLFS010000160.1 GCA_024655925.1 Bacillota bacterium
GGAACGGTAAGAGAGAGCATGTCGAGAAAGCGGCGGCGATATCCTGCGTTGGAGCTCAGCCCCGGTTGTTGATAGCGATGGAACGAGTCTTGCCGGGCGAAGGCGAATTTCGTGCAGCCATGAGGGCCCTGGGTAAGGCATACCATCGGACGTATCGATACTACGGCATACTCTGCGCTGATGCCCTGTATGCTCAGGCACCGTGTCTTTGTCAATCCAAAAGTTGACCGGGTCGCTAATTGAAAAGTCGACCACCCTGGCGAAATAGGGGCGGGGCTATATGCGGCGACGCGGGCTCTCGCGGAACCGGTAGGACTCGCCTTCGAAGAGCAAGATCGTCGCGTGATGTGTCAGCCGGTCCAGCAGCGCGCTAGTCAGATTGGCATCTTGGCATCGCCGAACACCTCCCCCCAGCGCGAGAACTCAAGATTGCTCGTGACCAGGAGGCTGCCACGCTCGTAGCGGTCCGCGAAGAACTGGAATAGGAGCGGCCCGCCGGGACCCAGTCCGAGGTAGCCGAACTCGTCGACAATCACCAAGTCAACAGCGTGCCAGGACTTAAGATACTTTGGCAGCCGGTACTCCTGCTGTGCCTGCAGCAGCTCCTGCGCAAGCGTGATGGTCTGGATGAACCGGACGCGGTAGCCAGCCTCGATGGCTGCCAAGCCGATGGATATGGCAATGTGCGTCTTGCCGGTGCCGGAGCCCCCAAGACAGACGACGTTTTCTTTCGCCCGAATGAACTCGCCCCGGGCAAGGTCCAACACCTTGGGCTTGGGCAGGCTCGGGATCTGCGAGAAGTCGAAAGCGTCCAGCGTCTTCACCGTCGGAAACCGGGCCGAGTGCAGCCGTGCCTGCAGCCTGTACTCCCGGCGGGACTCCGTGTCGGCAGCCAGACACGCGGCGAGGGAATCTAGCGGGTGTTTGCCGTCGTTTAGGGCCTCGCGGGCTAGTGCTTGGTAGGCGCGCTTCAGCCCCGGCATCTTCAGCTCGCGGAGGTAGTTGCCGAGCAGTGCTACGCGCGGGTCGCTCACGAGTTGGTCACCACCTTCGCAAGCTGGTCGTAGAGGCTGAGATCGGGAGCCTTGAGCTTCACGGCGATGTCCGGGGGCACTGCCACCGCCACCGGTTCGGGCCTGAGATCGGCCAGGATCAGTTGCCGCACTGTCTCAGCCGTCAGATGCTCCTCTGGCATGTCCATAGCCTGGACCAGTGCGGCTTCTACGGCCGCGGACGGGAACTCGTGGTTCAGAGCAAGGATAGCGGCAAACTCTCGGTAGCCGTGGTCTTGCCTCTGCAGCCGCCCCCGCGCCTTCTGGCATACTGCCGGCATCTCAGCGACGAACGCTGCATCCAGCAAGGCATGCCGCTTCACCTCCACCACGTTGAGGTAGTGGCGGAAGTCCGTCACCAGGCCACCCCGGCCAGCGAGCGGCTTGTGTGAAGCGACAAGCTGATCCTTGTAGTAGACCTCAATATGGTCACAGTATACGTCGAGCCGCGCCGTCTGACCAACTAGGCTCGCAGGCACCGAGTAGCGATTGCGGTCACAGGTCACCAGTGCCTGCCTGGACACCACGGCCAGCCGCGTCAGGCAGGCCTTGAGCTGGGCAGTGGGCAGCGGGCGCAGTGCAGCCCGCTCGGTCTCCCACCCCAGGTGCTTGGCGCGATCCCGGTCGCACCACGCCAGCAGATGGCGGTTCAGTTCAGCAACGTGTTGCACCTCGGGCATCGGCACCATGGCATTGCGGCGGACATAGCCGCAGAGGCTCTCAACCGCGCCCTTCTTGTGCGCCTTGCGCGGGTTGCAGAATTCGGCATCGAACAGGTAGTGCGCCCGCAGGCTCGACAGCAGGTTGGTCTCCCGCCGCCGGTTCCCAGCGAGGAACTCCCTCACAGTGACCTTTGCGTTGTCGTAGCGCACCCTCGCCGGTACACCGCCCAGCCACTCGAAGGCGCGAACATGCCCGGCTAGGAAGTCCTCCACCCGCCCGTGCAGGAACGCATAGGCGAAGCGCACGACGCGGCGCACGGTAGACTCAACGCCGGTGAACTCGTCGCCGTACTCCTCGACCAGCCGGTCGTAGATGCACCTGGCCGAAGGATTGCAGTCAGTCGCCGGGGAGACTTGTGGAGAAGCACCGGGGGAATAGGCTCTCAAAGCGTACGGCCCCATTCTCTTTTCAGCCTGGGCGATGCCTACGGAGGAGAGACTTGCGGTTGTGGTCGAGATTATGGCCGAATGGCGTTCCCAGTTCAAGTTCGGCGGAGACAAGCTCCCATGAGGGTGCCTGAACAACAGATTGTTCCTGGAGCGTCTTCACGGGCCTGCTATTGCCATACTAGAGAGCGGACGGGCGGGGAGCGCCTCATGGCTGCTGCGGCAGACCCTGGAATTCTGTCCGAACGACAATCAAGGGGCGCGGCAAGTCCTCATCACGAAGAAGAGCCATCGCAGGCCTATGGGATCGTGTCTTCACCGAACAACGCTCGGTGGCCGGGATCAGGCCGACACATACTGGCGGGACTGTGGCACCCTTTCGAAACCAATCCCGGGCGCGGCTGAGAGTGGCAGGAACGTTGCCGATGCCGCAACTGCATTTGATAAACAGCAGCCCCGCTCGCACCCGCTCGGCCCCGAACCCTGATTCTACCTATGCGTGTAGACCCTCTTCTCAGGTATGACGCCCCTCACACCCCCACGTGGATCGCTCATGTCCCCGGCATAGCGGGGTATCAGGTGCACATGCAGGTGCATTACGGTCTGACCGGCGGCCTTTCCATCGTTTACTCCGATGTTGAATCCATCGGGATTATGCTTCTCGATGAGGAGCCGTCGGCAATCCTCCAGCAGCTGTAGTAGGGCGGCCTTCTCTTGGGGGGTAGTCTCGAAGAAGGACTGAACATGCCTTTTGGGGATAACGAGCATGTGGCCAGGGGAGACAGGGTATCGGTCGAACACTGCGAAAGCAGAGTCGTTTTGAAGTTCCACCTTGTCCAGACTACAGAAAACGCATCCATTCGTCTGCTCCATCTGTTGAACTCTCACTCTCCCTCTCCACTGGAGCCCGAGACACTTATGAGAAACAGCCCTTCATCGAAGCCTCCCCGTTCCTCCCGCTTGGCAAGGCGCATCTCCTCGATACCTGCGGGAGACACGTCACGCCTCCGGGCGATTGCGTAGATGACCTCGATCAGGTCAACAAGCTCGGAAACGTCCCTGGTCTCATGATACTCCTTCAACTCTTCGTCCAACTTGCGCTCGAGTTCCAGTTCAAGCTCGGCCGAGTTGAGGTTCCGCGTCTTGCAGGTCTTGTGCGAACGCCTTATCAGTTCGGGTATCCGATCCCTTACTAACTTGTTGTGCAAGACTGTCGTGGAATTGTCACTCGTCATCGCGATACCGCCTTCTGAAGTACTGAACGGTCCGGTAATCGAGTATGTCGCGGACGTGAGCCGCGAGGTCCGGACCAAGGTGGTCTTCCAGCCCGGGGTCCAAGTAGAATACCCGGTTCACCTCATCATAGTGAAAGAACCTCCCTCTGGAGAGGAAACGTATCGGGTTCTTGCGCGCAAGCTTAGCGAAGTGGTCGACGGTCCACTCTCTGAAGTCGCGGTTGCTTTTGTCCTGCAGGTCTTTCTGGTGAACGAGATCATTCACATAGAAGCTCATCATGCTTTCTCCCACCGTATTCAGGTCCACCTTGCTGCGGATGCCGCCATCATCGACCAGGAAAGACCGTATCGTCGGAGCCTTGTAGGACTTCGTGAACGGGGTCTTCTCAAGCACCTCCAGAAACTCTTCTGCCGCCGTATCGAGCCACCTTCCCTCGGGCTCCGTGAGCTCCCCCAGGGAATCAAGGAAACGGAGCCAGCCCCGGCGCAAGTACTCTCGGGCTGGGATGTCACTGCCCCGGTACACGTCCA
>JANLFS010000161.1:0-1915 GCA_024655925.1 Bacillota bacterium
CTTCCGTTTTAGGGCACAGAAAGATCTCTGTACCTACTGAAACTTTACTCATACAGGCCTCTGTTGTCAGACCAGGCCTCTCTGGCCAGGGTCAGACTGCCCGAACAGCTCTGATCTGAACGGCCGTTCGGAGCAGAGTCTCGCGTCTCGTGCCGCGCTGTCCGGCGTGTGCCTTTCGGCCTGCGTGCCATTTGGCACACCATCTTGGGCCTCCAGCACTAAACACCCCGCCGGGCGTCGACATAACATGGACCGGGTGGTTAACGCCCTCCAAGGAGGTGAAAACGCGATGGCAGAGGTCGAAAAGCAGCAGTTCCTGTGGCCCTGGTGGTGGTGGTGGCTCCTCTGCGTGGTCATCGTCATCCTTATCCTCTGGTGGCTCTTCTGGCTGTGGTGGTGCTAACCGCCGCCATCTAGCACCTAGGACTCAGGTCCTCTAAGGGGGGTGAAAAGGAAATGGCAGAGGTCGAGAAGCAGTGGCTCTGGCCCTGGCCAGGATGGCTGTGGTTGATCGCGCTAATCATTGCCCTGATTATCGTCTGGTGGATCCTCTGGTGGATCTTCTTCTAGCAACCGGCGACCAGCGTTGAACGGAGCGTCAGACCCGGACCATGGTCCCCAGCTTGGCTAGATCCTCCCACTCGGCCAACGAAGCGCGACATGTGGCAGGCCGGATCTCAGTAACCCCTGAAGTCCTGGCCTGCCATGTGCTTCCTGTTCTAACACAGTATTTCAGGACTGAAGCCTCATGCCAGGTGTATCACCAGGAGGTCTCCCACACGCACACTGACGCCTGCCGCTTCCCCAATCATCCGGTTTGACACCCCTCTCGTGTACCCGCGGCGAAGGTCCTCTTCGTTGAGGGGATACTCCAGGCCCCAGGTGCATACGCCCGACGCCCTTTCTGTCCAGGGCATGAGTGAGACCGTGTCTCCTGGATTCCCGACAAGCTCAACACACCGAACCTGCCCCGAAAGAAACAGTGCCTCACCCCAGTCACCACAGACTCGTATATCGAGACCAAGGCGGGTGAACCGGAATCCCAGGTCCATGTTGGCCATAGTGTGATCGATCCGGCCCCCCACGGCACCGTGGATGTCCACTACACGGGCCTCCAGGCGAGCCGCCTCCAAGAGGGCGAGCTCCAGGTCGGTCTCATCCTTGTGCGCAGGGAAGCGGACCACCTTTGCTCCGAGAGCCTCTGCCCGGACAAGGACATCCGTGCTCACTGAGTCCATGTCTCCAACAATGATATCCGGGACTAGGCCGAGGGCGAGGCAGGCCTCCACCCCGGCATCTGCGCAGATGACTCGAGCTCCGTGGGGCACATCCACGCGAGACGTCGAAACGCCGACACCGTTCCATGCAGCATAGATGATGGTGTCGGCTAGGCGCCGGCCAGATCCTTTGCTCCCCAAAGCCACAGGCCCCCTTCGAATCCCAGCCGCTCAGAGCCAGGTCCAGCTGTGACTAAGTTAGCCGCAGAAATGCTGAATCCTGCATGCAGTCTCAGATGCTGACAGCCACGTGCATGGTGTCTCCCTCGTGCCCTACAAGTATGTCCTTTATGTAATTTGGAGGCACCACCTGGGTCAGCACGCCTCGCGCCCGATTCACCACCTCGTGGTCTGGAAGACTGGACAGTTCCTGGACATCCTTCTCATCAAGGATGAGTGTTACAACGAGCAGACCCTTGACGTCTCCAATCCGCATGCCACGCCCCTCCTATCCACGTCTGATACCGGTTTTCGACGTCCTCCGGGAGTGTCCTGCGGATTGTGGAGGTTTTGGCGCCGATAACTTACGAGAGCTCAACCTCATCATTCCAAGGCTCGGTGTGCTTTTGCACGCTATATCACGAAGATTCGCTGAGACACCTCGCGCTTCACGTACGCTAACGACAAAAACGGGATCA
>JANLFS010000161.1:1925-3894 GCA_024655925.1 Bacillota bacterium
CTGAACGGGATCTCAATGATCCCGTTCAGTCCCGCGTCAAAGGTGTGTCACTGACTGAGTTGCTTGGCCAGGAATCCTGCGGCAGTCTCTGTCAGTTTCAGCTCGAGCTCTCCCATGGTCTTGCCCTCTCGCGACACCAGCATGACCGCACCCGCTATGTCGCCTTCCACTATTATGGGAGACACGACCTGACTGGAGAACTCCAGATCCTCTATTGGAGGCTTGTCGTTTGGGGTGTTCGAGAGGAAGGGTTTTCGGCTTCGCATAATCTCCTCGACGTGCTCGGTGATCCTTCTCTCAATGAAGCCCTTCTTGGGTGCTCCGCTCACCGCGACTATCTCGTCCTGATCAGCGATGAGGGCAATGTGCCCTGTCCCTTCGTAGAGCGAGTCCGCGTACTCCTGGGCGAACTCGCCCAGATCGGCCACTGGCGAGTACTTCTTCAGAATGACCTCGCCTTCACGGTCAGTGAATATCTCAAGCGGATCACCCTCTCGTATTCGGAGGGTCCTACGAATCTCCTTTGGTATCACTACCCGCCCAAGGTCGTCTATACGCCGGACAATCCCTGTCGCTTTCACGCGCATCCCTCCTTTGTTAGTATTTTACCTTGGTGCGAACGTGCTTATGCTCGATATCGAGTCCCGATTCCGGGCAAAACTGGATGCCGTGCAGACAAAGAAATGAGGCCTGCGACGATCTTCTCTCCGGCTACCGCACCTCGCTGCGTGACTACCCGACACCTTTCGGCACCGAGCAGCCATTACGCGAAGTACGATAACCTTTGATCGACCAACGCCCGGACTTGGGCATCATACTGCAGTCTCTCGACTGCAGCACCACGCTTTCGCCCGTGCGTTGATCTTAGCTCGACCGCCGCAGATGGGTTTCCCTGCAGCGACGATCTCTTCAACCGCCGCCACAAGTTGGCCCACCTGCGACGATCTTCGCTCCGGCCAGTACGGATCCGACCTCGAACCCGTACTGACCTTTGCTCGACCCACGGTGAACCTGACCAAGTCACCTTACAGATCCACCGTGGATCTTAGCTCGACCGTCGCAAACCTCGATCCTTATTGTGACCAGTGACTCCCCTATTATTCGGGCGCCATAAGGTACTTACTGAGACAACCGGAAAAGGGCGCACCATATGGGCCAGTCTTCCATGACAAGCAAGACCCCGGATTGGAGCCAAAATCGTGAGCCCTTAGCCCCACTTGCCCTTGCCGACATGCGAACGTATCTCCGCTCTCGCCGCCTGAGCGATAGCCCACGCTTGCTCACGAGCCATCTTGAACACAGCTACGCACGGCGGATCCAGATCGTCCTCGATCCCCTTCTCTGCCAGCTGGCTCACGTCATCCATCATGGCGATGAGCTTGCAGTGGAGGGTATTCGTCGACCTCGACCTTGTGATCAGCCCCGCCTCGGCCTCCGGGATCTCTGTGAACTTCTCTTTGGGGGCCCCGCATTTTGGGCATTTCTCGGGAGGACCGTCGCCATCGTGTACGTACCCGCACACCCCGCATCTCCAGAGCTTCAAGCCTTCCGCCTCCTTCGTCGCCCTGACAGGCCGACCCTAGTAGTTCTCGCAGAGGAGCTCGTAATAGGACTGGGGATGTGCACATGCCGGGCAGACAGACGGTGCCTCAGGCCCTTCATGGACGTACCCGCAATTCCTGCACTTCCATCTGACTGGCTGTTCCTTCTTGAACACCGTACCTTCCAGCACGTTCTTGCGGAGGGCAAGATACCTCCTCTCATGCTGCTCTTCGACTTCTCCGATCTCCCTGAATACATCCGCGATCTCGTCGAAGCCTTCCTCCCGGGCAACCTTCTCGAAATCCTTGTACATCGAGGTCCACTCGTAGTTCTCGCCTTCCGCAGCGTGCTTGAGATTCTCGGCAGTGTCTGAGACCAAGCCCACGAACTTCAGGAGGCGTTTGGCGTGCTCTTTCTCATTGTCCGC
>JANLFS010000162.1 GCA_024655925.1 Bacillota bacterium
AGCCGAAACGCCGCTGCCGGGTCCGGCCGGTCTCCTTGGCAAAGAAGGCCGCGGCCTTTTTTAGGATCCCGCGCTCCTCACGCAGAATCCGATTCTCGCGCCGCAGACGCTGCAACTCCTCACGCTCGGGAGTGGTCAGCCCCTCGCGCTGGCCGGCGTCAATCTCAGCCTGCCGGGTCCATTTTCGGAGTGACTCCAGGGATACTCCAAGGTCTGCGGCGACTTGGGCCATCGACTTCCCGCCCTCGCGGACCAGACGGACGGCCTCGGCTCTAAACTGAGGCGGATACGGTGGCTTCGCAGGTGGCATGTGGACACCCCTCTCTTAAATTACATTCCAAGCTCTCAGGTGTCCACGAAAACGGGGTAGGCTCAGTCTCCAGGCAGGCTGGAGCTGAGATCAGCATCGAGGCCTCGCTGCTCAACACGTTCGAACGGGTGGGCAGGCCGATCTCTGCGTATTCGCTCACCAGGGACGGGAGGAAGGTCCCTGACGAGCTGATCAAGGAGTGGATCTGCGAACTCATCGCCGGTGACGGCGTCCCTTACGGCTACAAGAAGCTCACGGTCCGCTTGCGGGAGGAGCATCGCCTCGCAGTCAACCACAAGAAGGTCTATCGGTTGTGCAAGGAGCTTGACGCCCTGAGACCTCAGAGGAAGGTTCAGGACAAGCACCCTCGCCGTCTGGCGAAAAGAGATACCGTGACTGGCCCGAATCAGCTCTGGGAGATGGAGATGAAATACGGCTACATACGGGGCGCCGACGAGTTCTTCTTCCAACTCTCACTGCTGGATGTCTTCGACCGCTGCGTCATTGACTATCACCTTGGGCTGTCCTGCACCGCGGCAGACGCCGTCAGGGTCCTGAAGAACAGCTTCAAGGCCCGTGGGCTAACCCCTGACGGCCTGCTTCCGAAAGTGAGAACCGATAACGGGCCGCAGTTCGTGGCCAAGAAGTTCGAGGAGGCATGCGGTGAACTGAAGGTCGTTCACGAGCGGATCCCCGTGAAGACGCCGAACATGAATGCTCACATCGAGGCCTTTCACCCGATCCTGGAGGATGAATGCTACAGCCGTAATGACTTCGCCAGTTTCCTGGAGGTCTATGTCACGGTCCCCGAATACATGGAGTGCTACACCAAGCGGCGTCGCCATGGAAGCCTTGGGTTCATGGCCCCGGAAGCGTTTCATAAAGCATTCATGAGCAACAGTGCGAGCGCCGCTCCTATTGTGGCATAATCTCCAGAGTTAGGGGGTCAGCCCGATCTGAAGCCCGGGGACTTGCGCAGGAGGCTCATCGAATATGCGCTCGACCCGGAGGCGACTATGCGTGCCCTTGAGCGCGAAGAGCGCCGGGTGCAGTCGGAATTCGAAAGGCAGGTGATGCGCAGGCTGGTGGCGCGAGGCTACCGGGTGAGGGCACAATGGTCAGTTGGGTACTATCGCATTGACCTCGTGGTTGAGGGCGGCGGAAAGAGACTTGCTATTGAATGCGACGGTGACCGATGATATCATCCACTCGAGAAGCTCGAGGGCGATCTAATGCGTCAGGCCGTGCTTGAGCGGCTTGGCTGGCAGTTCGCACGCTTACGAGGTACTGAGTTCTTGCGCGAGCCTGAACGGGCCATGGGGATTGTATTGGACCGACTGGACAGAATGGGCATTCTCCCGGAAGGAGAAAGCGCGGCAACAGAGATAGACGTGGTGGAAGGCTCGGCGCCGGAACGAGAGTCAGATGGGCATAGTGCTGTTGGGTCGCGGCGGACACCACTGGGCGAGAGAGTAGCTCGTGAAGCAGCCGCTCTACGCCGGGAATGGGTGGGCGGGGGCGATAACGAGGCTGCGGAGCAGCAAGGCTTCACAACTGAACAGGGATCATCCGAGCATGACATTGAGGCGCGTAATGTCAGCGAAGACGCAGGCGGAAACCCATCAGAGGAGCGGTTGAGCGGAGAGATTAGGGGGATGCCCGTAATACAAGTGTGTGCTTTGCCTGGGTTGGATTTACGGGAACGACCGAGTGTGGAGACCAATGGAATTGATACGGAAGAACGGCAGAAACAACCACATTCCCGTAAGCAGTCAGCCTTGACGGAGCTTACGGAATCCACGCAAGCACCGTCTCGTTCAGTCTCTGGGTCTCGCCCGAACGGGAGCAGCAGGTCCGCCGACGAGGCGCCAGATGAGGAACTGGTCAAGTGGATCGCTACAACTCCCCCTGATCTGTGGTTCAGTATGGCCCGCTGGGCCAGGGAAGAGGGCCTTTTGAAGCCCTGGGAGCGCAAGTTCATGTATGACATGGGCCGGTATGTCTCCAGGGGCTGGACGGTTTCTCCACGCCAGGCTCGCCAGGCCAGGCGTCTGCACAATGAGGCGCTCAGCTTGGGTTACAACAGTTGACTCTGTGTGCATGCTCGGCGGGAGGAACGAATGTAGCGCCTGTTCGATCTCTGGCGCCCAGCGGCACATCGCAGCGGAATACGATCGAGGAGGGAATCCGTTGGCCTACGAGATCAGAATAGCGATATGCGGGATTGAGCCTGCTATCTGGCGCAGCCTCAGAATACCTGGCAGCATAACTTTCGCCCAGCTACACCGTATTATACAGGTAGCCTTTGGGTGGCTCGACTATCACCTTTACCACTTCAGGTTCGACAATATCGTGATTGTGGAACCAGACCCGGACTTCTCCACCGCTGAGCTCTACGGAGAGGATGCGCCAACCCTCAACCCTGGAGGAACCCTTGTCAGCCAGCTCTTTGACGAGTACGATAAGTGCTTTTACGAGTATGACTTCGGTGATTCGTGGACCCACGAAATCGTGGTGGAGAAAAGGCTTAGGGACACGGAGCGAAACCAGGTGCCCGTTTGTCTCGGTGGGGCCAGGCACCGACCTCCGGAGGATGTCGGCGGCGTCGTGGGATATGAAGAGTTCCTCGAAACCATCCGGGACAAGAGCAACCCCGAACGGGAGAACATGTTGTCCTGGGCGCAGAAGGATACGAGGGGCAGGCTCTTTGACCCTGAGTACTTCTACATTGATGAAGTCAACAGAAAGCTTGCGTATGTACTCGAGGACCACAGTGTGTCCGCAACAAGGCTTCTTGCAGGCAACACCGGGCTTACAGGGACATTAGGGTTCGGCTGGTGGGAACCTTACATCGAGGTGGGCGGGAAGCAGTATACCTGGGAGCGTATCGGAGACCTATTGACCTGGTTCGATGTGGGCGTCACGGTGACTGTCAGGGTCAGCAGGAGGGTACGCTCAGCCGACCGGCATAGCACTCGGTGATCGGCGCCGCAAGGTACATATACCCCGGACGCTGCTGCCGCCGGTGCTGCACGATGAGCCGGCCCGGGAGGCCTTGTGGAGACTGGGCGCCTTCTTCACCGGGAGATAAGGTATGGGAGTGAGTTCACGCCATAGCATATTGAAGCACTCGAGAGGTATGGGCGCAAGAAGCCTGCTACACTATTCGAATCCCCGTCTGCATGACTTCTCGTGCCATCGGATTCTTTTCCGTGAAATCGGATGGTAGAAACGGGTGCGGCTCAATGCGCATATCTACCTGGCGTCGTAGCTTCATCAAAGTAAAGGTATCCTCTATCATGTCCCCGGTGAAGTCGTCAGCTACGACAGCAATGTCGATATCGCTGTCATTGTCATACGTACCTTTGGCACATGAACCGTAAACGTAGAGACCTCGCAGGTTCACCTTACGCTGTAACACTTCCGCGTACTTGCGTCCAATCTCCTTTATCATGTCTTGAGTTTGCCGATCAGCCATGTCCTCAGCCCCTCGATCTCCCGTATGCGTTCAGCGGTATACTCCGGGGTGCACTTAAGGTAGAAGGACTGCTTGTAGTCGGGATAGCGAGCACCA
>JANLFS010000163.1 GCA_024655925.1 Bacillota bacterium
TCAGGACCCCTGGGGGCCTCGTTGTCGTGCTGGGCTGCAGCCATGCTGGTGTGGTCAATACTCTAAGGCACCTGAAGAGGTTGACTGGTGCGGATTCGATACACGCCGTGATAGGCGGTATGCACCTTGAGAAAGCCAGCATGAACCGTGTCCACCTTACCATCCGGGCCATGAACGAGCTTGGGGTGGAGAAGGTGATACCCGTTCATTGCACGGGGTTTGCAGCGTGCGCAGAAATGGCGCGCTTGCTCGGTGACAGGTTCGTTTCCGGTGGCGCCGGAGACGTGTTCGTGTTCTGAATGATCAGGCTGTGTTCTGGCTTGTACATGAGGCGATGTCGGGAAATCGGGAACGGGGATGAGTCGGCGTATGTTCTACAACGTGAAAGTCCTGGAGCACTTCATCAACCCCAGGAACGTGGGGGAGATACCGGACGCGGATGGGGTTGGAACAATCGGAGATCCCAATTGCGGCGACTATCTTCAGATGCACATCAAGGTCAAGGACGGAAAGCTCGCCGACATCAAGTTCAAGTTGTTCGGATGCCCGGCTGCCATAGGCACCAGCAGCATAACGACTGAACTTGCCATGGGCAAGACTCTCGAAGAGGCGTATGGGGTTACTGAGGATGACATCGTCCGGGCTCTCGGCGGACTTCCGGACCAGAAGATCCACTGTTCGGTGCTTGGTCCGGCTGCGCTCCGCATGGCGATTCTCGACTACATTTCCCGGACCGGCTCCCGGACCGAGCGCGAAGGGTCCGATAGCTCGGCAGAGGTCAATGAGTCCCAAGCAGACCGAGCTTGCGGCAATGTTGCTCCAGGGTCTTGAAGGCAACATACCCTCCCGCCGTCGCGACTGCCATGAATGCCACGAGGATCGAGAGTTCGGCGCGCATCGGCATGAGGGTCGTAGTCCCGAGGAGAAGCCCGCGCACGGCGTCAAACGCGTAGGTGGTGGGAAGCGCGAGGGCAGCGGCCAAGAGAGGCCTTGGCAGCACCGTCACCGGGAACTCTCTGCCTGAGAGCTGGCCCACGACGTAGTTTGATACGTCCACGAGAGTGTTCGCATCTTTCATCAAGAGCACCAGCCCGGAGAGTGCGAACCCGAACCCGGCCAAGCCGATGAGCATCGGCACGAGGACTATGAAGGCCGGGAGTATCATCGACCCGAACGGGATCCTGACCCCGAAGAGCACGCCGAGGGCGATCAGGATCCCGATGCTGTTCAGGGTGGTGATGATGAACATCATCGAGCTCTTGCCCGCCATCAGGGTCATGCGAGGAGCGGGAGAAACCCAGTTGGGCTCGAGCACGCCGAGAGTCATGTCTTCCTTGAGGGAAAACCCCATCCCCCAGAAGACCGCGCTTATGTAGCTTGCCATGAAAGCTCCCACGACGACGTAAAGGAAGTAATCGGACGTCCCCGTGAATCCTGCGAACCCGACGGCCCGGCCGCCTTCGGAGAATCCCTGCCCCATGAAGTAGACTGGAGTCAGCCACATCACCGGCTCCACGACGCGCATGATTGCGTCTGCCGGGTATCTGAAGAACACGCGGAAGTCCTTACGGGCTACGGCATGTATGATCCTCATCTGTGTTGACGTCCAGTCTATGACCTGTTTCACGCGGAATCCTTCCAACAGAACCCCTCCAATGCCCTCCTTCTGCGCGATTCACAGAGCGACGGTTCAGTACTGCCCGAGTGTCCCATTCCGTCGGACCGTCCGGTCCACGGAAAGAAACGCAAGACATCCCGCGGCGAAGAGTCCGAGGGCGAATACGGCCAAGATCGCGAGGTCGGAACGGACTTCTGCCAACCCCGCCCCGGCCAGCCCTACTCTGCGTGTAAGGTCGATTGAGTAGGTGAGAGGAAGAAACCTCGACACCGACCTCATCCAGGCTGGAAGCACCGAAAGCGGGTATGACATCCCGCAGAAGACCAGGAAGACCCCGCGGACAAAGAAGACCATGGCATTGAGCTGCTTGAGCAACAGGACCATGCTTGAGAAGACCAGCCCGAGCCCGTATATCGCCACCGTGGAGAGGAGAAACACCAGCGCGAGCAGGGGACTTGGGATTACACGGACTCCCCAGAGAACCCTGAATAGGACCACTCCGACAACCACAGTCAGGGCTGTTGTGGCCGTGCCGGTGAGGCCTGATCCGAATACAATGGCAAGCCTGTTCGCAGGGGTCATCCAGTTGGATTCAAGGGTCCCGCGTTGCTGTTCTGCCCTGAGGCTCCCGCCGACAACCCAGAGGACCATGTTCAGCCACATCCAGAGGATCATGCCGGTCATGATGAACCCCGCGTAATCAGATGTTCCGGCGTGTTGGGTAAAAACCGCGAGCCCACTCCCGCTTGGACCGGCAAGGGCGCGCGCGGTGAAGACCGCGAGAGACGGCGCGAGGACGGGCCAGACCAGGAGAGCGACCACCCAGCTAGGGTAGCGGAAGAAAATGGTCCACTCGCGCTTCGCGACTGCAAGGAAAGTCCGCATGCAGGTCACTCCTTAGGCGGGCCGCACCCGGGGTCAATCTCTCAGGGACTTGCCTGTAAGGTTGATGAAGACATCCTCCAGGGTGGGCTCGGAGACTCTGAGGTTCAGGATATGCTCTCCGCTCGCCCGGAGAAGGTCGATCATGGCGTCCAGTGTTTCTCTGCTGTTCTCCGTCAGAACCCGGATGATCCAAGTCTCGTGGCTGTTCCCGGATTGCCGCGACTCCACGCCCCGCACCAGCTCGAGCCCTCTGAGCTCCGCAAGGATCCCGTCAGGTTGCCGGCCGATCTCGACCTCCAAGGAGTGCATCTGGCGCACGCTGGCCTTGAGCGCCGCGGGCGGGGCCAGCGCGATGACGCGGCCGTGGTCGATGATGGCGATGCGGTCGCACAGCTCGTCCGCTTCGGCCATGTAGTGGGTGGTGAGGAGGATGGTATGCCCCTCACGCCTGAGGCCGCGGATGATCTCGCGAAGGTTCCGGGCGGACTGCGGGTCCAGGCCGGCTGTGGGCTCATCGAGGAGAACGACCGGCGGGTCGGCCAGGAGCGAACGGGCAAGGGCAAGCCTTTGTTTCATGCCGGTGGAGTAGCGCTCCACTAGTTCGTCTGCTTTGTCCGAAAGGTCGAAGCGTTCGAGGAGTTGAGATATACGAGAGGCGGTCCGGGAGCGGTCGACGTTATGCAAGGCGGCGAAGTACTCGAGGTTCTCTCTCCCGGTGAGCTTCCAGTACAGGCTCCTGTCCCCCGTCAGGACCGTCCCGAGGGACGCTCGCACGCGCACGGGGTCCTTTCGGACGTCGAACCCGGCGACCCTGGCCGTGCCGGACGTGGGCTCAAGGAGTGTACAGAGCATCTTGATGGTGGTTGTCTTCCCGGCCCCGTTCGGCCCGAGCAGCCCGAATATCTCCCCCTGCCCGATGCTGAAACTGACGTCGTCCACTGCGACCAGAACAGAGTCGGCCGCAGGAGCGTCCGCGCGGACGCGGTTGCGGGCGGTGCCGGTGGTCGGGGAGGGGGCGGGCGCGGCGGCCACCCGGGAGGGGGTGGGCGTGGCGGCCGGCGAGCCAGGGTCGACAGACTCTGGCGGGCTCGCGGAGGCGGATGGGCGGGTCGGGATAGCTGCGCGGGTCGGGCTAGCTGTGCGCGTTGGGCTAGCTGTGCGCGTCGGGTCCGCCTGCCGCCGCCGGAAGAGGCCGAAGATGCCCCCGGCAGTCCTCTTGGTGAAGGTTCGCCTGAGATGCTCGACTTCGACCGCGTTTCCAGGTCCCATTAGAGTCACTCCCTAAGCTCGGTTGGGTGGGTTGCTATGAAGATAGTAGCGCGGCTAATTAAATATGTCAATGTAGGAATAAAGATTTATGATGCAAGAAT
>JANLFS010000164.1 GCA_024655925.1 Bacillota bacterium
ATCTCACAGCTCCAGCTCCTTCACAACAAACGATATATCATAAAAGCGATATCGTCAAGAGAACTAAGGGCTGCCGGTGCGAATAAGCCGTGATGAGAAGCCGGGAACCCGTAGCCGGGCTGCAGGAAAAGGAGGATGCCAAGCCGCGGCGAAGAGTAGGGTCGGGTGGTCAGTCGTCGGGGCGGGTATCTCTGACCGGACAGGCGGCCAGTTCTGGTCTGCAGCACACACGCGGCAAGAGCTGTCGAGCGCGTGCCTGCACGAGTGCATACCCAGTCAAGTATGGCAAGTAGACCGAGCAGGCTTGCTGCAGGCGGACCGGAGAGGACGGGTGTTTCGGTTGGGGCTGCCGAGCGGCGTTGCTGATACACAAGGCCGCTAGACGCAAGGAACAGACGTAACGGCCGAAAACGGGGTGGTGGCGTGGACGTTCCTGTTGACTGGTTGCTCGAGGGTGAGCCCTTCGTCGAGTATCGAACCAGGTTGGACTTGCTGGCTCAGTCCGAGGACGACGAGGCCGTCCGAGCTGCGCGCCGAGGCATGCTGGCGGACTTGCGTGTAGCGAGCCTCATCGATGAGCTCTCGGGTTGGCCGGGGACAGTATTGTCGAGCCACAAGAGCTCCAGCCAGCCGTTCCATAAGCTGACGTTCCTCGCAGACCTCGGCGTTAGAGCCGAGGATCCGGGTATGACGGCTGTTGTCGCCGCCATCTTGAGGCGGCAGTCTGATGAGGGACCATTCCAGCTTCCCATGAATATACCGCAGCATTACGGCGGGTCGGGTACCGACGTATGGGCATGGGCACTGTGTGACGCTCCGCTCATCGTCTACGCCTTGGCGAAGATGGGGTTGGCCTCAGATCCTCGCGTTAGGGCAGCGGTCACTCATCTCGTCGGGTTAGTCCGCGAGAACGGCTGGCCGTGTGCGGTGTCGAAGGAGCTCGGCGGGTTCCGCGGACCGGGTCGCAAGGACGATGCCTGTCCGTTCGCGACTCTTGTTATGCTCAAGGCCCTCACCCAGTTCGACGACTTGCGGGACGAGCGGGCGTGCCATGTAGGGGCTGAGACGATCCTGAGTCTCTGGAGCGAGAGCAGAAGTCGGCATCCGTACATGTTCTACATGGGCACGGACTTCCGCAAACTCAAGGCCCCCTTGGTCTGGTACGACCTGCTGCACGTTCTGGACGTTCTTTCTCAGTTTCCCTGGCTCGCGACAGACGCCCGTCTGATGGATATGGCGAGCACGCTGAAGCAGAAGGCCGACCCGCACGGGCGCTTCGGTGCGGAGTCGATCTGGACGCCTTGGAAGGCGTGGGAGTTCGGACAGAAGAAGGAACCCTCGCGATGGATTACCATGCTGGCTTGGCGCATCATTGGTAGGGTCGACGGCTTACTGAAGCCGTAGAGTGAGCCAGTGGAGTGAGCCAGTGGAGTGAGCCAGTAGAGGGTGCCAGTAAAGTGCGCCAGCAGAGCGCGTCGTTAAAGTGTGCCCAACAAGCCTGTCCGGTGGACAGGCCTGAACCGGCGGATTAGTCGGGTCCACTGAGTGCCGCCACTGCGCGCCGCCGTTGATCTGCCAATGCGCCAGGTGGAAGGGAGGGGTGGCGGCAGTCGGTCTGCCGGCGGGTGGGTATCGATTGTGGCTAGTCTGACACAGGCATCGTCGTTCTTGACGAGACTGACCGCGTTGTAACCCGGCAACTACTGGAAGAGGGGCGAGGATCAATGCATCCTCGTTTAGGGGGATTGTCCGGGACTATGATGACCAGGAGTACCCCTCCATGTCGCACGCGTGTCCCGGCGCGCCCCACCAGTGATTTCGGCACCGGAATGGTCTACCTGCCTCGACGGCATGTCCCGAGGACATGCCGATGAGGAAGAGCGCACCGCGATGACTGACGGTGCATACGTGCCGGCTCATTCTACGGACGCGAGTGAGCGGGTGGTTCTGAGCGGGCCAACGCGCCGAAGGCAAGCCGCGGCTAATACCAGAACCGGGCGGGCGCTCACCGGAATATAGTTAAGGAGGCCCGGAAATGAAGCAATTGCTGACCATTCCGCATCGTCAAAGACCGGGGTTGTGCCCGGTCAACGGCATCCGCGACCTGATTCACTGGCGTTCCGGTCGAGATTGGTCAAACGAATTCCTCTGTGGGCTGGGGCAAGGTGCAGGATTTGCCTACCTCCGGTTCGACTCGGCCGATCCACCGCGCCAGGTGTACACAGGCGCTGCCACCGCCCGCCAGCACCGGTACTTGGCAGGATTGCTCAATGCCAACTTGACAGAGGTGGAGAACCGGACGTTCAAGTTCTCCTTTGGCAAAGCCCGGGAGGCCGTAGAAGCAGGGACGCCACCCGTGCTTGGGCCTATGGACATGTTCCATCTGCATTACTACGAGGATGTTTATCACAAGCGGCATATCCCGATCCATTATGTGCTGCTGGTAGGCTACGATGACGACACCGCCTACGTTCATGATACGAGCAAAGAGGATGTTCAAGCGGTCTCGCTGGAGCAACTGCAGTTGGCCTGGGACGTAAACGTTCCTGGTCTGGGCAAACGGAACCGTCTGGTAGTAATGGAGATTCCTCAAGAGCTTCCACCGACCGAAATGCTCATACGCAGGTCCATTGCCGATGCGTGCCAAACGATGCTAGATCCTCCTGTCGGTATGGTGGGCATTCCGGCGATGAGAAAGGTGGCCCGAGAGATCATACACTGGCCAGAAGAGCTGGGAGACGATGCGGCAGCTAGATGCCTGCGACAGGTGCTCGAGTATCTCAACTCACCGCCGGACCCGGAGGGACATCATCATACGGCCGGGCGCGACCTGTATGTCGCGTTTCTTCAGGAAGCTGGGGAACTGACAGGACTAGATCTCTCAGCAGCCATTCGTTGGCTGCGCGAATCAATGTCGACGATTCCAGCGCTGGCTGAGGCCATTCGCCGAGACGATCTCGAGAGAGCAGCGATCTGCTTTGACCGCATGGCAGAAGCAGAGACGGAAGCCTATACGGAGCTGAGCAGGATTGTAGGAGTGACTGCGTCATGATTGTTCGCCAAGCGGCAACGGCGGATGCCGAAAGACTCGCAGAGATTCACGTAAGCAGCTGGAAGGAGGCATATCGTGTAGGAGGGTCGACTCGCTGCTGCAGCGGCGTCCCCCGTCTACAGCCGTGACAACACCCGACTTTGCCGCGACAGCTTACCCCACGCCCTGAGCCGGCCTGATGAGCATGAACCTGTCTTCCCGCAGCCTGGCTCCGAGTGGGAGCAGGAACTCGTTCCAGCACGCCTGCACGGCGGCGTCACAGGGCATTCTCGATAGGCGGAGAGCGAAATTGCCCACGTCAGGTGAGCTGCCGACGATCACAAGCGGGAGGCACAGTACCTCCACGACCTCCACGCACGGGCATTCCTGTTGTCGGCGGACAAGGACGTCGCTGTAATGGTTTGCGTCTCCGTCCCAAAGCGCACGAAACTCCCTCGGACCGTAAGTCACGGAAACGAGGACATCGTCAACCCAGGCGATGCCTCTCGTCCATGGATCGTATCGGGCATCCTCATCGCGCACACCCCCAATCGCGTCTCTCGGCGCAACAGGCGAACGAGTCCCGGATTCTCCCCGAGTCAGTGAGCGCGTCAGGATCGGTTGTGATAGTTGACCGCGGCCCCTCAAGGTGTGTCATGGAGTATCAGTTACCCAGGGATGTCCGTCCGAAGTGGGAGCACCTTACCACAGCCTTTCTCCAGAGCGTGATCATCCGCGAGCACGCTCACGCGATTTTCGCTGAGAGCGTTGACCAACACAGGAAGGCTTCAGTCGCCGATACTGACGAGGACGGATGGGCTGCCGCTAGCGGAG
>JANLFS010000165.1:0-2993 GCA_024655925.1 Bacillota bacterium
GCGGCGCCAAAGGCGATAATGAAGGCCGAGCGGGCATGGGAGACAGTCCATCGCAATGGTAAACGTAGCCATACATGCTCTGAGCCGCGACGTTTCGCAACACGCCACGCCAAGGCCCATTTGCGGAACTACTGCGGCACAGTTCCGATTGTTGACAGGGCATCATAGGTATGATAACTTTCAAGGGTGACCATGATGCGCCCCCTGTGACGAGGGGCGCTATTCGTGCCGCAGGGAGGTCGCGATAATGCGCGAAGGTATCACGCTCCAGTGCACCGACTGCAAGAGCAGGAATTACCAGACCACGAAGAACAAGCGGAATGACCCAGACCGCATCGAGCGGAAGAAGTACTGCCGGGTCTGCAGGGCTCACACTTTACACAAGGAAACCCGCTAGGATATAATCTAGGCGTGTTTCGCAGGGGAGGGATCCAATTCATGGCTTCCGAGGCCAAGCCGGCTCCTTTGGCCCGCGTGGGCAACTTATTCGGCCGGATCGGCAAGTTTCTCCGGGAGGTCCGGGCGGAGTTCAAGCGAGTCCAGTGGCCGAGCCGTAAGGAGCTGACGATCTACACAATCGTGGTCATAAGCTCCGTTGCCGTGGTGGCCGTGTTCCTCGGGCTCATAGACTTGGGCCTGTCCGTCCTGGTGAACACGATCATCAAGGCGGCCGCCTGAGCGAGCGCGTGATTGCGATGGGTGCCGAGAAACAGTGGTATGTGATCCACACTTACTCCGGGTACGAGAATAAGGTCAAGGCCAATCTCGAGCGCCGGGTCAAGACGATGGAGAAGGAAGACAAGATCTTCCGTGTGCTCGTCCCTGTGGAAGAAGAGTCGGAGTACAAAGAAGGCAAGAAGAAGATCACCAAGCGCAAGATCTTCCCAGGGTACGTACTCGTGGAGATGGTGATGGGCGATGACTCGTGGTACGTCGTCCGGAACACTCCGGGCGTAACCGGGTTCGTCGGGTCCGGGAACAAGCCCATACCGCTTCAGGAGGAAGAGGCTCGGGCCATTCTCCGTCAAATGGGGGTCGAGGAGCCTAAGCCCCGAATCGACTACGAACTGGGCGAGACTGTCCGCGTGACCTCCGGTCCGTTCCAGAACTTCGCTGGCATCATCCAGGAAGTCCACCCTGACCGGGGCAAGCTCAGGGTGCTGGTCTCGATGTTCGGGCGGGAGACCCCGGTGGAACTGGATTTCGGCCAGGTCGAGAGGTACTAGTAGTATTCGGGGAGGAGGTGTCACACAGTGGCGAAAAAGGTTACCGCTTTTGTCAAGCTGCAGTTAAACGCGGGAAAGGCAACTCCGGCCCCGCCCGTGGGTCCGGTTCTTGCGCCTACCGGCATCAACATAGTGGAGTTCTGCAAGAACTTCAATGCCAAGACGGCGGACCAGGTAGGAACGATCATCCCCGTTGAGGTCACCGTGTATGACGACCGGTCCTACACATTTGTGCTCAAGACTCCGCCGGTGTCTTTCCTGATCAAGAAGGCCTTGGGAGTTGAGAAGGCATCAGCTGTGCCGAACCGGGACAAAGTCGGCAAACTGAGCCGCGCCAAGCTCAGGGAAATCGCAGAGACCAAGATGCCTGACTTGAACGCAAACGACATCGAGGCTGCAATGCGGCTTGTTGCCGGCAGCGCCCGCAGTATGGGTGTGGAGGTAGAGGAAGCCTGATTCCCGTCAGGCAATGTCGTGGGAGGAGCACATCCGCAAGCACCACGAAGGAGGAACACCATATGCCCGAGAGGGGAAAGAAGTATCAGGAGACTGCGAAGCTCGTAGACCGCTCGAAGCTTTATGAGCCTACCGAGGCGGTCAAGCTCGCGCGAGAGACGGCGCGCGCGAAGTTCGATGAGACCATAGAGGCGCACGTGCGCCTTGGCGTAGATCCACGGCACTCGGATCAGCAGGTCCGCGGGGCAGTGGTGCTGCCGCATGGAACGGGCAAGACCAAGCGCGTCCTGGTCTTCGCAAAGGGCGAGAAGGCGAAGGAAGCTGAGGACGCGGGCGCGGACTTCGTTGGGGCCGAGGAAATGGCAGAGAAGATCAGAGGCGGCTGGCTCGATTTCGACGTGACCGTGGCCACTCCCGACATGATGGGAACCCTGGGTAAGCTCGGTAAGATACTTGGCCCTAAGGGGCTGATGCCGAATCCCAAGACAGGCACGGTCACGTTCGATGTGGCGAGGGCGGTCCGAGAGATCAAAGCCGGCAAGGTAGAATACAGGGTCGACAAGACCGGGATCGTCCACGTTCCAATTGGGAAAGCTTCGTTTGAGCAGGAGAAGCTCGCACAGAATCTCGGAGTGCTCATGGATGCTCTCATCAAGGCTAAGCCCTCGGGGGCGAAGGGCCAATACCTGAAGAGCATCACACTTGCGTCTACCATGGGCCCAGGGATCCGTGTTAATCCCGGGCAGGTGGGAGTGCTCACGACCGAGAGATAAGAGATGGCCGCCCATGACAATAGAATAGGCACCTGGCCGAAGACAGCAGGTGCTCTGCGCGAAGGCGCGAGCATAATGAGCAGATCCAGCTCGCCTGCCCAGGCCGGAGGAACGCCGACACCCACGATCTTTCGAGGGACCTCCGGTCACGCGCCTGAGGTCCCTCTTCTTGCGTCTGGGAAGGCAATTGCACACGGGGAGGTGTGAACGTGCCGACTGCCGAGAAGGCAAAGACTATCGAGGAACTGGAAGCCAAGATGGCCACGGCCAGTGTGGTGGTGCTCGCAGACTTCCGCGGGCTGAATGTCGCCCAGGTCACGAAGCTTCGCCGCAAACTCCTAGAGGCTGGGATCGAGTACAAGGTTGTCAAGAACACCCTTGCGAAGATTGCTGCGGACCACGCGGGCATCGAGGGACTCGATCCGTATCTCGAGGGGCCAACCGCCATGGCCTTCGGGGCTCAGGACCCCGTGGCTCCGGCGAAGATCCTCCCGAGAGAAGTCCAGGAGGATCTTCGCCGGAGCCACGGGGTCCTGAG
>JANLFS010000165.1:3003-3859 GCA_024655925.1 Bacillota bacterium
AAGGCTCTTGAGATCAAAGGCGGTTTCATGAACCGGAAGGCGATCGCCCGGGAACAGGTCCTCTACCTGGCAAATCTGCCTGGGAGAGAGGTGCTCCTCGCAAGGTTGGCCGGGACCCTGGCTGGGCCCATCGCCGGACTCGCCAGCGTGCTTGCAGGTCCCGTCCGCAAACTGGTTTGGACACTCGAGGCTGTGAGGAAACAGAAAGAAGAGGCCGGCGGTCAGACCGAGCCCGCCCAGGCTTGATCAAAAGGGAGGATAATCCAAGATGACCAAGGAAGAGATCATTGCTGCCATTGAGACGATGAACGTTCTGGAACTTGCTGAGCTGGTCAAGGCTCTTGAGGAGAAGTTCGGCGTCAGCGCCGCCATGCCGGTGGCCGCCGCAGCAGGCCCTGTGGCCACAGCAGGCCCCGCCGCCGCGCCCCTTGAGGAGAAAACCGAGTTCGATGTGATTCTGGTGACTGCGGGCGACAAGAAGATCCCCGTGCTCAAGGTCGTGCGAGAGCTCACAGGGCTCGGCCTGAAGGAGGCAAAGGATCTCGTGGATAACGCGCCCAAGGCTGTCAAGGAAGGCATCAAGAAGGAAGAGGCTGAGGCCATCAAGGCCAAGCTCGTCGAGGCCGGGGCGACCGTCGAGATTAAGTAGTCTAACCTTACTGAACGGGCCAGGAGACCCTCTGGTTCAAGAAGGTCACCTGGCCTGTTCACCATCCTTATGCTATGCGCGTGAGGCGCCGAGGCTGGGACCACCCGGCACAGTGTAGTCTTCCAGCAGCACTTCCGCAAGGCATGAGAGCCAACTGGAGTGGAGATGTTGGGGGCGATGATCCGGGAGCGACTGGAATGGATGCTT
>JANLFS010000166.1 GCA_024655925.1 Bacillota bacterium
CGCGTACGTTTCCAGCAGGTAGTCATAGACCTACTCTTCTCCATTACCTCAAACCCATCCATGATGCTCCTGCTCATCTGCGCATTCCTTTTCGTGCTTGGTTTCTTCGTTGACGTGACAGCAATGCTGGTTATGTTCGCGGCCCCGCTTTCAGCAGTAGGTCTGCACCTAGGTTTCGACCCGGTTCACTTCGGCGTAGTGATCGTCATGGTCGCCCTCATCGGAGCGGTGACTCCACCCGTGGGATCCCTCCTCTTCATCGGGTGCTCCATCGCGAAGATTCCTCTCAAGGCCGTACTCTCGATCATCTGGCCTTTCGTCCTCACTCTTCTACTCGTCGCCGTCCTCGTCAGCCTTTTCCCGAACCTGGTACTCTTCCTCCCAAGGCTGCTCATCAGGTAGACCCCAGTTCTCTGACGGGGTGGGCCTTCGCCCACCCTTCACTGCCGTGCCCGGAGTCCCATGATCCCAGCGTACCCTGGTCAACATCGCAATGGCATGGCGATCCTCTCCGCTGCCGCCGCCATAACCGCCAGAACTGCTCTGGAAGTGATTACGGGCCGTGACTAAGCCCGCTGCGTCTCACACAGGCGCCAGATACATGCGGTGTGCCGTGTCCATACCGTAAACAGTGACCAACGCAAGATCCATCAGGCGAGAAAAGGAACAGACTCAGCCCCAGGCAAAACACCTCTTAATCCCGAGCTCGAACAAGAGTCTCTCCGAGCGGGGCGAGGTCTTGGGCAACGCCGTCATTGCCACTGCGATCCTCGATCGATTGCCACATCACAGCCACGCGGTTGACATCCGTGGCCAGAGCTATCGGCTACGAGAGAGAAGGTGCGCCGGGCTATTGTGGACTGCCCAGCCCAGCCGGGGGTGATGCAGATAGAGGCAACACATTGGCGATATGCTGGTGGGAGGTCAATTCCCAACTGGCTCCAGTGGGTCAAATGTACACTTCGGCGTTGACGTCTCAGCCTGGGTTCGAGATCTGAGACTCGGTAAGGCGACTTCTGCAGACTTGCCAAAGTGGGAACCATTCGACCCGGTTGCCAGAACCCTGCAGGGTGTCGAAACATGGGAACGCGGGTACCCCCCTGCCCGGGGGTGACCAACTGTCCAACCGCCGGTATGCCCTCGTTACCGCAGTGGAGTGGGGCCTAAGGCGCGTCGTCCGGGGGGTGCCATACACGCCCTCTCACGATCAGGGGTTTCATGAGGCCGTCCACCCAACATGGGACAGCGGCTCTGTCCATTCGGCGGGAGGTCCAGAAGTGATCTGACCGAGTATGCTCGAACACCTCTGTCAAGGGGAAAGAGGTCACTGCTGCTGGACGAGGGGCTGATCCTCAATTCCCTGTATGTAGGGGTTGGCGTCACGGGGGCCGCGATTGCCTCCGGAGCTGGAACTCAATTCCTTGTATGTAGGGGTTGGCATCATCTCTGACGTCTGTGTGGAGTGTGCCATCAGTCTGGAGGCTTGCGAGTACCACGTCGGATATGTCCGCTATCCCCTTCTTACTGAGTTCACAGTATAGCCAGCGGAAGTCGAGGTTGTTCTGCAGTAGGTTCTGCTCCAGGACGTCCCCATCCTTGATGATCTCGGTGGCCATACCCTGATAGCCTGCGGGCATATTGAGGTCTTTCGGGGTCACCGGAAGGAACGGAGTCTTCTTGAGCGCGCTGAGCTGACCATTGGGCTCGAGCACGGCGAATTCCACCTGCGTTATGTCAAATACATCCTTGAACCGTAGCTGCATCTCGAGATCATCAAGGCTGTACCTTGCCCCTCACATGTTCTTCTCCAGTATCTTGCCATTCTGCGCCACCACTACCGGCTCACCGACCATGATCTTCCGTAACTTGAGGCTTGATAGGGACAGGTGGCCTGTGCCGAGTACTGCGGCTGTGAGTATGACTGGACTCACGAGTATCCAAAAACCTTTAGCGGTGGCTACAACAAAAGCGCCGGCTATGGCGCCTATGGTCACGCCTGTCACAAAGTCGAAGAAGCTCATCTGTTAGAGGAGTTCTTTCCCCATGATCCTCGCGAGAACAGTCAGGAGCACGTACAGCACAAGGCTCGTCCAAAGGACATCGAAAAACGGCAAGGACCATACTCCCCACAGGGGCATATTGTGCCCATTCGCCCAGATGAGTTGCGAACCCTGAATACGGAGCATGGTCAGGCGAGGTGTTCGGTCCCATGGTGCAGAGGCAGCGGGCAAGGGGTTTCGGCCCTGAACCTTCGAGATATGGCTCCTGCAGGGCATACATCCACACAAGTTGCGCGGAGAACGCACTCGGGATTGCCCATTCGCGAGATCCGTACCATCTCCTGAACAGGTAAGCTCATAGGGCACTCTCTTGAACACGTTCCGCATTTCCTGCAAGCCTCCGGCCTCGCATGTAGCCTGAGCTGAGGCAGTCGCGGCGATCTTCCTATCCATGACCCGACTATGCCGAGCACGGAGGAGGGACAGAGATACCGGCAGAACCCGTGCCTTCCAAGGAGAGTCGAGAGGAGCACGATCAGCAGGAGAAGATAGTATGTGATGAGGTTCCCGACATGAGGTATGGAGAGAAGTAGTTCAGGGTGATGGGGAATGTCAGGAACATGATGAGCAATGCTATCCTACGGGCCTTCTGTCTCTTCACTGTATCCACCCTCTCTGAGTCCTTCCAGAATGGCCATGGCCTCGTCGCTCCACTTCACGACAGCCTCATAGTAGTAGATGCCGAACAAGGCTGTCATTAGCTGATAGACGTGGTCCGGACTCTCATTCAGTATGGTGCGAAGTTCAGAAGCCGCATGCTTGACGAGGGCCAATTGCATCCTCTGGGCCTCGCGAAATGTACTTACCCCGGAAGAATAGACACCGAGTTACGCTGCACAGGTCGCTCTTTCGTAGTCGCACGGACCCTTGTACCCGTTTGCTGAGTGAATCCGCTGCCGGTTGTAGAATACCTCTATGTACTCGAATACGCTTTGCCGCGCTTCGGCCCGGGTCCGGTACCGGTTTAGGCGCACTAGCTCCACTTTGAGCGTGTGGTAGAACGATTCCGCGCATGCGTTGTCGTACGGATTGCCCTTGCGGCTCATGCTTGAGACGAACCCGAGGTCTCTTAAACGCCGCTGGCAAGCATGGCTCGCATACTGGCTCCTTCTGTCGGAGTGGTGAATAAGGCCAGGCCCGGGTCTCCTGCGCAATACGGCCTGATTAAGCGCGTTTAGCGCGAGTTCATGAGTCATTGTGCTATTCATGGCCCAGCCCACGGCCATCCTGGAGTAGAGGTCCACCACGCTTGCGAGGCAGAGCCAGCCCCCGTCAGTAGGGATGTATGTGATGTCGCATGCCCAGGCCTCATTGGGGCCTTCCGGGGCGAAATTGCGCCCTAAGACGTTCTCCGCCACTGGATAGCTGTGCTTCGAGTTGGTTGTCGCCTTGAACTTCCGCCGGCTTCGGACCCGCAGGCCGTTCTCCCGCATGAGCCGGGCAACCCGGTTCTTGCCGCAACGGATGCCTTGGGAATTCAGCTCTCGGGTGATCCGCAGATACCCGTAGAGCTCTCTGGATCTCTTGAACGCGGCCTTGATGCGCTCGACGAGGGCGGCATCCGCCTGCTTGCGGGCGCTGTCAGGCCTCTTGAGCCACGAGTAGAAACCGCTCCGGGCAACGCCTAGCACCCGGCACATCCTCTCCACCCCAAACTCGGAGCGATGGTTCTTGATG
>JANLFS010000167.1:0-2432 GCA_024655925.1 Bacillota bacterium
TCCGCGGACGGTCAGATTCCCCAGCCGTAGGCGCAACCGATTCGAGGAAAGGGGAAGTCCCCACTTCTTCTTGACTCAGACATCGAGCGTGCGCAAGTTGACGAGCAAGCGCGAGTTCAACGGATGGGTGTCAGACAGGAACCAGGGGCAAACAGCGGTGGAGCTCCATGTGGACCGCCGCAGCCCCGATCAGAGGTACACTGTGGTGCTGAGAACGCGCCCTGTCACATTGAGCCCCTTTGGACTGGGCATGACGTCCGGAGGGAGAGTCGTGGACACCACTGAGACATGCAAAGGAACAACCACTACCGCGAGCGCCTTTGATGTCGGCAGCCCCGGAAAGGGCGGCGAAGTGCCAATGGCAAGGCTGGTTGGCAACTACGACCACATCCGGTCGGGGTGGAAGCCGTTCGACCCCGATGGTCCATCACTCGAGGGCACCGATTCGTGGACCGAAGACCCGGTGACGTCACCGGACCGCACCATGACCTGCACCGTCAGGAATACGCTCACGTGGTCGCTGCAGAGAGTGTATGAATGATCGCAATCATGGGCGGTCTCTCTTAAGTCTACCCGCCGTGGGGAACATTCCGGGCACACATCATGAGAGCCAGTCTGCTCAACCTGCGGGCTGGCTCATCGCTCGGCTGGCCGGGAACCCTGCATCCGGCTTCGAACGTGTGTGAGGATCGAGTCGGTTACCTTGACTGCCTTCTCCGCATCCCAAACATCGAACGCCTCTGCCGGAATGCCTCCTGGCAGACTGTCCGGGTACCGAGTAGGGATGTAGTACTTGTCGAGATTGGCACCAAGGGGAATCATGTCTCTGAACGATGCATCGAGCTTGGCAGCATCTCTACAGAGCTCAGCCACGGAATGGCCCCAGACTGTTTCTGCTCCGCAAGCGAACAGGAACGCCTTGACTGCCTTCTCTGCGGACTGCTGGCTCAGGAAACAAGCGAGTCCGTACCGCTTCCCCGTCATGACGAAATGGGCATCGTCGAGATCGCGTTCGGCTTGTCGCAACCAACGAAGAGCATCATCGGCGCTTGGCATCGTAGACGACATCCCCTTCTGCCAGGGCCTGCCTATGAAAGCCCCGGCCGGCACTCAGATGAGCCCATTCTTCTGGCGTGTAGACAAGAAGATCGACGGGGGTGCCCGGCGGGAACAACCCCACAAGATCATCGGCCCGGTGCACGAATGGCTGGTCTGTCGGGCGTATGATGATGAGATCGATATCGCTGCTGGAACGCACCGAGCGGCGGGCATGGGACCCAAAGTGAATCACTCGCTGCACATTGGTGGCAGGGAGAGCGCTCAGGAACTGCTGGAGAGCGGCATCCAGCATCTCCCGTCTCTCCTGTGCACGCGGCATTCGAAAACCCATGACCTGGCACCCTCCAGGCGGCCGGCATTGTCGTTCGAGCCGTCCGGCGCCGCCGTCTACATCTTATCCTGCACACGGAGTGCTGTCCAGTCTGCCATCACCCGATGTCAGCCCGGGCCACGACGGGCTCGAGAGGATATCGGATTGTCGCGCAGAACGCCATATCATCACATATCGTGGAGGCTATCTACATGAAGCATTGGGCGCGAACGACTACAGTTGTAATCTTGGCCTGTCTTTCTGCGCTGATCCTCTCTTCAGTTGCGATCGGTTCGTCCATAGTGATCCGGTTCAAAGACGGCACGTCTGTAGTATATGACCTCTCGAAGATTGAGTCCCTGACATTCTCCGAGACGGCGGAAACACAGGCATCGTTGTCATCTGTACCTGGTAAGCTCGTGTGGTCTGACGAGTTCGAACAAGGCGTGTCCCAGGTATGGGAACCGATTGAGGTAGTAGGCGGCAAGTACAATGCCTTCGCGAGGGTTCAGTCGGGCAGTTTCGTTGTCAGCGTGCCTGCCGGCAACTACTGGGGCAAGACCGGGCTCATGACCAGGAATCCTTTGCTTACCGTGGATGGGGCCATGGAGAACAGCCCGGCCAGTGTAGTCTTCAAGTTCGACCCCGCCGGCACAACAGGATTCTGCCTCGCGCTTTCGGCATATAAAGACCCGGACGTGTGGCGAGTCCCCAACCTTTGGGTCGCCTGGGTTTCCCATCCCACATCGGGTGAGGCCCGGTTCGCCGTGGTAAACACACAGGGAAGCGAGAAGGCGGGTTCAGACGGAGTGCAGAAGACTCAGGCCTTGGCCCCTGATACTATCAGGCTTCAGATACGTCCGGGAGTGGTCGATGTCATACCAACCGGAACGGGCGAGCCCATGACCTGCCAGCTGGGCTGGCTTCGGACGGGCACCAACATATACGTATACGTGTTCAGCCACCCCTGGGATGCCAATTTGCCGGCGTCATATACCCAGCAGTCGGTGCAGGTCTATAGATGACTCCGGCGGCCTCTGGCCGATGGCTGAGACCGCCGGAG
>JANLFS010000167.1:2442-3626 GCA_024655925.1 Bacillota bacterium
CCATCGGCCAGAGGCCGCTGTAGAAGACGCGATTGAGAACTGCTGAGAACTGCTGAGCGGCGCCGGGATTCGCCAAATGGAATCGAAAGGGGCCGTCCCAGACCGCTGGTCTTGGGACGGCCCCAGGTGCGTAAGTCGCAGTAACGCTTGCCTAAACCGCAGCAACTGCTCAATAGCCGGAGCAACCGCTGGTGTTAGAAGCTACATCTGGCTCCGAGGTGGAACAGGCTTGCCTTCATCGTATACCCAGAGGCACCCCAGTAGCTGATTGTGGGATCGATCCCGATACCGGCACTTTCATACCGGTACCCGCCCACGATCTCAATGGTGTCGGTCAGGCGCGCCGATGCGTCTATGCTAACATCGTAGGAAGAGCTCTTGTCAGGGTCGAGAACCTGCCAGGAGTCGACATAGCGTTCATATTCCCCACCCTCTACATGATTGTAGAGGTCCTTGTAGATCTCGAAGACTGCGAGGGAAGGAGAGTACCCGATGGAACCGCTGACCGAAAACCTACCGGCGAAAGACGTAGAGACTTCAGCTCCCAGGCGCATACCACTTGCCTGAATGCCGTAGCCCCAGCCGGCGAATCTGCCTTCGGCCGGGTACTTGAAACCGGCCGCAATCACCGTGTCCCGATAGCCGACGGGAGGACCGAGTCTGAAGGATCCGAGATCGAACAGGTAGGCCACATCTCCTCCGAACGAGGTGACCCGCCCATAGTCCTCCTCATCACCAGTTGCCAGATCCCAATCATCGTCACACTGGCCCTCTGATGCATCCTTTGTCGTCAGGAACTCTGACACTCTCCAAGGTCCGGATGTCAAGTCGAGCGCATACCGCAAGGCGGGCGCGGTGGCAGAGAACTCATAGGTTGTGTCCGGATAGGCCTGGGTGAAACTGTAGTCCCCCAGCTGGTAGCTGACTCCGCCTCCCAGGGTCCGCCCCGCGGCACTTCCCATGCCCGCACAAGCGACTACGAACACGAACGCGAGACCGAAGACTACTACGGCTTTCCTCGTCGTATCTTTCTTCTCCGGGCCAGTGGTCCCACAATAGCGGGGATGTATTCCACAGAAGGACCTCGATTCCTACCGTACCATATCGGGATTAGTGGGGACTCCGCATCTACTGCTGGTCTTGATCCACGGGAGGACGAAGACTGAGTAAAGTTTAAGTGGGTA